>CAYJFK010000004.1:44215-72562 GCA_964369475.1 uncultured Oscillospiraceae bacterium
GTTAACTATGCAGAGCATAACCAGATTGTATCCTTCAATTAAAAAGGAGTAACTGCGTGAAAGATAATAAAATTATCGAACTTTTTGAAGCACGAGACCAAAAGGCAATTGTCGAGACTTCAAATAAATACGGCGCATATCTTAAAAAAATCTGTATGAACATCCTAAACATTCACGAGGAGAGCGAAGAATGTCTTAACGATACCTACCACATTGCGTGGAACAAAATTCCACCCGACAGGCCACAGATATTTTTAGCATATCTCGGTAGAATTGCAAAAAATACCGCCTTAAACAGGTACGACTATTTAAGTGCAGAAAAGCGCAACACCCATTTCGACAGCTCGCTTTCCGAACTTGAAGAGATCTTTGACAGCGGAGAAGACCTACTCGACAGCATTGCCTCCAAGGAGCTTGCCTCAAGCATCAGCGAATTTTTACGAAGTGCAGATAAAAAGCCTAGGAATATTTTTATTAGAAGATATTGGTATAACGACAGCATCTCTGAAATTGCCACTATGTTTGGCATATCAGAAAGCAATGCAAAGGTTATACTGCTTAGAGTGCGCCAAAAGTTGAAAGCTCACCTTGTAAAGGAGGGGTATGTGATATGAATTCGAGAAAATTATATAATGCCATAAACAACATAGAAGATGATTTAATAGAAGATGCCAGGGAAGTTAACAAGACAGTTCCTATAAGAAAATTCTTATTTTTAGCGGCTACACTCGCCGTTTTGCTAACTTCTTTCTCGCTCTTTTTCAGCTCGCCACCGACACCGATCGACTTGACAGAGAGAATAGTAATAGAAGAAATTTCCCCGGAGTTTTCAGGCTCATCAGTAATGGGAGGCTCGATTACCGCAGATCTTGCTGTTAATATAGAAGGAAAAATTATCGAAGTAGGCAAAGATGGGCTTAGCTTTAAGCTCGACAATGGAAAATGGATCTTTGTGACCGACGAAACTATAATAGGTCAGGTTTGTACAAGCATCGAAGAAAAAGAGTCGCTCTTTTTCGAGCCGACATTTAGAGTCGGAAACATGATGTCAGGCTTTACAGCAGATGAGACAGCAGAAGAAATTACTGCATATGCAATATATACCAACTGGAACTGGGAAGATCCAATTAGAGATTAAAAAAACTTTTGAAAACACACAATAAAAGCCTCCTGTGGTAGAGTGAAGAAAACTACCACGGGAGGTCTATTTATTGTAATTTTGTAAATCTGTTTGCTAAAAAAACAAGCACAAAAAACATATTCAAAACAGTTATAGCGCATTTTGTTTTGCTAAGTCTGTTATACAAGTTTGCAAAACCTTCCTATATAATTGCTATTTTTCAACTTTTGACAAAAGAGCTATTGCAAGTTTTAGCCGCAGTTGATATAATATTCAGATAAAAAGGTGCAAAACAAAGGAGTTATCAATGGATATTTGTAATGCTAAAAGAATTGTAGTTAAGGTCGGCACATCTACACTTACTTATAATACAGGAAATATAAACATAAGGCGCATCGAGGAACTATGCAAAGTTCTTTCCGATTTGAAAAACTCGGGTAAGGAAATTTTACTCGTAACGTCGGGCGCAATAGGTGTTGGCGTTGGCAAAATGCGCCTTGGCGAGAGGCCTTCTGACACCCCGACAAAGCAGGCCGCCGCAGCTGTTGGGCAATGTGAGCTAATGGCGATATACGGCAACTGCTTTCAAAGCTACAATCATATAGCGGCGCAAGTTCTTATGACGCATGACGATGTAGAGCATCAAGATCGTCTTGATAATATTGTTAATACTATATCTCGCCTGTTAGAGCTCGGCACAATTCCCATCTTTAACGAAAACGACACCGTTTCAACAAAGGAAATTGCCTTTGGCGACAACGACACGCTGTCAGCGGTAATTGCAGGTCTTGCAAAGGCGGATTTGCTCGTATTGATGACCGATATAGACGGCCTTTTCACAGCCGATCCGCGCAAGGACAGCAGTGCAAAACTAATAGACATTATCGACGAGCTAACACCTGAAGTTATGGCTCTTGGCGGAGATGCAGGCAGTGCAAGAGGAACGGGCGGCATGGTGACAAAACTTAAGGCCGCACAAATAGCCTGCGATGCGGGTATTCCCATGGCAATAATTTCGGGCGAGAAGCCTAACTTGCTTTACGAGCTAATAGACGGCAGGTCGGTAGGCACTAGGTTTGTTTGGAAAAAATAGCCCTGTACACTAAAAGTACATATCAATTATATAAACTACAATATAACATATAAATTCGGAGGAAGACTATGTATGATTTAACAATTATGGGAGAAGCGGCAAAGCTTGCCTCTCGCAGTCTGTCGGTATCGTCGGACAGCTTACGAAACGCCGCCCTTGAAGCAATTGCAAGAGAGCTTAAAGCTCATTCCAAGGCAATACTCGAAGCAAACGAAAAGGATGTAGCGCTGGCTCAAGATCATGGAATTTCCTCGGTTATGGTCGATAGGCTTACATTAAATGACGCAAGAATAGAGAGCATGTGCATTGCCGCCGCCGAGATTTCCGCAATGGCAGATCCTCTCGGAGTTATAGACAGCGGCTCGATTCGTCCTAACGGCATGAGGGTCGTTAAAACTCGTGTGCCACTTGGTGTAATCGGCATGATATATGAATCTCGCCCAAATGTTACGGTAGATGCGGCTCTATTGTGTCTTAAATCGGGCAATGCTTGCATTTTAAGAGGTGGCAAGGAGGCTATAAACTCCAATATCGCTCTTACCGTTGCCATGCAGAGCGCTCTTGAAAGTGTTGGACTTCCAAAAGAGTGCGTTCAACTTATAACCGACACAACGCACGACAGCTCAAACGCTTTAATGCGCTTAAACGGCTATGTCGATGTGCTAATTCCGAGGGGCTCTGAGCGCCTTATAAGTGCCGTTGTGCAAAATGCAACTGTACCGGTAATCGAGACAGGCACAGGCAACTGTCATGTTTATGTCGACCAAAGTGCCGACCTTGAAATGGCGGCCGACATTGTATTTAACGCAAAGACGACACGCCCTTCTGCTTGCAACTCGGCCGAGTCGCTCCTTCTTCACAGCAGCATTGCAGAGGAGTTCTTGCCCATGGTAAAAGAGCGTCTCGATGCTAAGAGCGTAGAGCTTAGAGGATGTTCTAAAACTCTCGCTATATTGCCGAGCATTAAAGCTGCTACCGAGGAAGATTTCGGCAGTGAGTACCTTGATTTTATCATGTCGGTAAAAATCCTCGACAGTGTCGAGGAGGCAGTTCTTCACATTAATAATTACGGCACGCACCACAGCGATGCCATTGTAACAGAGTCCTACACAGCGAGCGAATACTTTATGAAAGCGGTTGACTCTGCGGCAGTTTATGTAAACGCTTCTACAAGATTTACAGATGGCGGAGAGTTCGGCATGGGGGCTGAAATGGGCATAAGCAACCAAAAACTTCATGCAAGAGGGCCTGTTGGAATAAGAGAGCTTACAACGACCAAATTCCAAGTATACGGCAGTGGGCAGATAAGATAGTTTTGGATTTGGGTCACCTTTAGTAAGAGAAATGCTTTATAAAAGCTGATTTTACCCATTTATCCAAGCAAAATATCTAAAATATTTTGCAAACATCATTATCGTGAGTAATATAAAAACGGAGAGGAAGATTTTTTTTGCATACTACTGTTAGCGTTCCGTATGACAACGGAAATATTGCAGAGCACTTTGAAAAGGCGGCGGAGTTTAAGGTTTATGTAGTCGAGGAGGACGGCACCATTTCAAGTAGCGAAATCGTGCCCTTTACAGCTAAGTCGATAGGCGGCAAGGCAATGGAGCTTGGAGCTAAGATAACAAATCTTCTTATATGCAACAAGATGAAGATGAGCAGCCGCATGGCTACCGCCGAGGCAAATATGAGACTTCTTGTAGACTGCACGGGAAATGCAGACGATGTTGTACAATACCACATAGAAAAAAATCTAATTCACAACACAGGCATGTGGGGCAAAGCTACACATTCGCCCGGAGTTAGCGAGATTGCTCGCTATAAAAAGCATCAAAAAGAAGTTAAGGCAGAAAAGAAAAGGTTAAAGGAACTAAAACAAGGAACGACGCCAAAACTCTTTGGTAAAAAAGATTAACAAAAAAGACTGCTATCCCCCAAAATATCGACACGACAAAGCGGTTACTTTGCTTAAAGTAGCCGCTTTTTAAATTAAATTTTTCAATGTGCCAAAAGGCACATTTACATTTGCTCATAATTATGTATAATATATATAGTGAGTCTATTATTATAACTAAATGAGGTGTAGCTATGAAAAAAATACTTTTTGCTTTTTTAATTGCAACTGCAATGCTACTAAGTGCCTGCGGAAACGAAGTAGCCCAAGATGAGACACCGCCGATCGAAGGCGGCAATGTTGAAGGCGAGATAGATAATAACACAGAAGGTCAAGAGCAAGACGACAGCAAATCAGAGACAAATGAAGACACGGCAGAACAAGACACTTCAGAGGACACCCCCGACGGATTTGACTATGAAGATGCTTTTGTCTCTGCCTACGGCATGGCAAATTTGGAAGGCAGAGCCTTTATGAGAGCCGATGATCAGGAAATAAACGGTACTATCTGTGCTGTTTTCAAGGTAGGCACAAACACCCCCGAACGATTTGTCACAGAGCAGTGGCTTGCCGTCTCGCAAGATGGGGTGCTGTACAGCTACGATGTCGCAGCAGATCTTTGGTCTGAGTACACAGGCGATACTGCGCCCGATGCTGATTTTACTGTGTCGGCGGAAAACTGCATTTATATGCTAAACGAACTACTTAGCGACAATTATAGCGTAGAGTATTACGACACTCCCGACATGCTAAAAAAAGCGCTCTACCAAAGCGAAGATTCCTTTAATCAAAACGATCTCCCTGTACAGCTTGTATCGATAGATGCAGAGGTATCAGGCGAGTTTTTTGAAGACCCATCGAGTGCGATATACTATCCGATTCATAACTTCTCAAGCCTTGAGGAGCTAAAAGAGCATTATAGCACCTACTTTACCGAGAGCTATATAGAGGGCTTAAGCCTAGTATTCAAATACAACTTTTTAGAGTACGGCGACACTCTTTATCTTGTAAGAGGTGGCATGGGTTACGGGGAGGTCAGCATTGATTTTGACAATTTGGATTATAGCAGTGTCATAAACGACACAATGATTGTTCCGACATTTATTTTTGGTGAAGATTATGGCGATTATATAGTAGAGTTTACTACCGAGCAGGGCATATGGAAGATAGATAGCTCCAATTATATTGCAAACTACGATTTAATAAATATATCCGATGTGTTTTCAGGCGTCGATCTCGCCGACTTTTTGGCCTTCACGACAGACAACTTAGAGATTACTCCTCCCGACGACTTCGAGCCGAACGGAGCAGTGCCTAACGCTTATACAATTACATACTACGGAGACTATCACGAGCTCCTGCCAAAATATTCAACCCTTCTTAAGCTACAAGGCTTTACTGCCACGATCGACGGATACGAAGGCTTTTATAACTTCGAAAAGCTTGTTGACGGCGGACTTTTAACGGTAAACGCTTATTTTATAAACGACGAGAATAACATAACGTTAGAAATATTATTAGCTCCATCGGTTGGATAATTGTTAATAAAGCCATCATACCATTTAGCTAATACAGGAAAAACGCAAGTTAGACCTTTTTTAAAGTTGCATATGCGGCGAGATGGCACTCTATGGAAATTCTCTTAACTTGAAATAGCAGTCTTTAGCACATTTACAATGCGCTACTGTTGTTTTATAATATCTGTGTCTTTATTTTTCACCGGATATTAGCCGTGATTAGCACTTGAGTGGCACTTACGGCTTATATTATAAATCTATTACAGAGCAGTTTTGCAAAAAGCGAATGCTACGACGGAGTAGTGGCGAAGCTGCACAAAAAATTCAGGAAAAGGAGGAAGTTTCCTCTATGCTCTTGCCGTTGTTTGTGGGAGAATGACGGCAAGAGTGGGGCAACTTAGTAGTGAATCAATAATTTTTTATGCAATTTAGACAAAATACAAGCTCGCTGTTGCATATTTTTTCGTAATGCAACATGCTTGACTTACTGCGTAATATGGAGTATGATAATTTCAATACAAAAAAGCGTTGATGGGGACAAAGCAGATTACCGTTTCACTTCAGAGAGCTGTCGTTTGGTGCGAGACAGTGTGAAAGTTCTTTGCGATACTCGCTCCGAAGCTGCCGACTGAAAGCATTTGCAAGTAGGGAGGACGGGTTGACCGCCGTTACAATGGTCGGGTGTTCGCATTTTGCCGACGCCTATAAAGTGGGCATGTTTACATGTCAATGAGAGTGGTACCACGGAGTATATCCGTCTCTCGTCTGTTTAGACGAGGGGCGGTTTTTTTGTATTCAAAAAATTATTATAAGAGGGGTTACAAGACAATGAGAAAGATTAAAATTTTCGACACGACACTAAGAGACGGAGAGCAATCGCCGGGTTGCAGTATGACTACAAAAGAAAAAATCGAGATGGCTCGTCAGCTCGAAGCTATGGGTGTCGACGTTATCGAAGCAGGTTTTGCCGCCGCATCGCCCGATGATTTTAATGCTGTACAGCAGATAGCCTCCATTATTAAAAACTGCACAGTTGCAAGCCTTGCAAGGGCAAATACAAACGACATAGAAAAGGCGGCCGCCGCTGTTAAGGATGCTGTCGATCCCTTAATCCATGTATTTATCGCAACGAGTGACCTCCACCTTGAATATAAACTAAAGATGACACGAGAAGAAGTGCTAAAGCGCATACACGACATGATAAGCCTTGCAAAGAGTCATTGCGAAAAGGTAGAATTCTCGGCCGAGGACGCTTCGAGAAGCGATCTTGACTACCTTGTGCAGTGCGTCGACACAGCTATAAAGGCAGGCGCTACTACAATTAATCTTCCCGATACTGTCGGGTATGCTACTCCCGAGGACATTATGAACATGTTTAGATATGTCATCGAGCGAGTGCCAAATTCGGATAGCGTTACATTCTCGACCCACTGCCATAACGACCTTGGCATGGCAACAGCAAACTCCATTGCATCGGCCGTTGCAGGTTGCGGTCAGATAGAGGTTGCCGTAAACGGTATTGGAGAGAGAGCAGGCAATTGCAGCCTAGAGGAAATAGTAATGCTTATGAGCACTCGCCGTGAGCAATATGGCTTTGAATGTGGGGTAAACACAAAGGAAATAACAAAAACAGCAAGGCTCCTTTCCTCCATTATCGGCGTACCTATCGCACCAAACAAGCCGATCATAGGCGCAAATGCCTTTGCTCACGAGGCAGGCATTCACCAGCACGGCGTTTTGTCAAATCCTCTTACATATGAAATCATGTCGCCCGAGAGCGTAGGACTTATCCAAAACCGCATGGTGCTTGGCAAACATTCGGGCAAACATGCCTTTGTGGACCGCCTAAAGACACTTGGATATACACTTGACGACGAGGCTGTAACAGAGGCATTTAAGGCATTTAAAGATCTTGCCGACAAAAAGAAAAGCATTACAGATCAAGACCTTATCGCCCTTGCGACCTCGCAGACAACTACCGTCGACGATGGCAAATTTAAGCTTGTGGAGTTTTCCATTTCCTGTGGCACAAAGGTGCGCCCGACCGCAACTGTAATTATCGAATACGATGGCGAGAGCCACGAGGCAACAGGTTCAGGAGATGGGCCGATCGATGCAATGTATCAGGCTGTCGAGAAGATTTGCAATGTGCCTTGCCATATCGACGATTTTACCATTACAACGATTGCCGACGGTCAAGATGCACTGGGCGATGCCACAGTTAAGCTAACCCACGAAGGGCAAATGTACACAGGTGGCGACATTAGCACCGACATTTTAGAGGCAAGTGTTAAGGCATATATAAACGGCATTAACAAGATTGTGGCGGCTACCGCTAATGTAAAAGCTTAAAGGGGCAAAAAAATAATCCTCTTGCGCCGACCGAGTTTTTCGGTGCAAGAGGATCTCCCATTGATACAGTAAAATATTATTACGGAGGAATTATTATAATGGCAATGACAATGACGCAAAAGATAATAGCGGCACATGCAGGTATGCCCGAAGTTAAGGCAGGTCAGCTCGTTATGGCAAATCTCGATCTTGTGCTTGGCAACGACATAACGACCCCCCTTGCCGCAAAGGAATTTGAAAAGGCTGGCTTTACAAAGGTCTTTGATACAGACAAAATTGTTATAGTATTCGACCACTTTGTACCGGGCAAGGACATAGCCTCTGCCGAACAGTGTAAGCTTGGCAGAAACTTTGCAAATAAGTACAATATAAAACACTTCTACGACGTAGGCGAAATGGGTGTCGAACACGCACTTCTCCCCGAAAAGGGGCTTGTTGCCTCGGGCGAGATGATAATAGGTGCCGACTCTCACACATGTACATACGGCGCTCTCGGCGCATTTTCCACAGGTGTCGGCTCGACCGATATGGCGGCAGGAATGGCGGCAGGCAAAACTTGGTTTAGAGTGCCCGAGGCAATAAAGGTCGAGCTCGTTGGATCTCCTTCAAAATGGGTATCGGGCAAGGACATTATGCTTACACTTATCGGCATGATAGGGGTCGACGGCGCTCGTTATATGTCGCTCGAATTTGTCGGCGATGGCATAGCAAACCTAACAATGGACGATCGTCTTGCCATGAGCAACATGGGCATAGAGTGCGGCGCAAAGAATGCCATTTTCCCCGTAGACGACAAAACTCGTGCCTACCTCGACGAGAGGGTAACACGCCCATACAGTGTATACGAGGCAGACAGCGATGCACCTTATGCCGCAGAATATAAAATCGACATGAGCGCAGTTAAACCGATAGTTGCCTTTCCTCACCTTCCATCAAATGTGCGCAATGCCGAAGATGCAGGCGAGATAAAGATAGATCAGATTGTTATAGGCTCTTGCACAAACGGCCGTATATCCGACATGGAGGAGGCCGCAAAGGTCTTTAAGGGTCGCAAGGTGGCAAAGGGTGTTCGTGCAATTATTATTCCTGCTACTCCACTTATCTACCGTCAAGCAATGGCGGCAGGATATATCGATATCTTCATGGAGGCAGGTTGTGCCGTTTCCACTCCGACATGCGGCCCTTGCCTTGGCGGATATATGGGCATACTTGCCGACGGCGAGAGGTGCGTCGCCACTACAAACCGCAACTTTGTCGGACGTATGGGTCATGTTGGCAGCGAAGTATATCTTGCAAACCCTGCAACGGCGGCGGCATCGGCAATAGCCGGCAAGATTGTCTCGCCCGAATTTATAATGGAGGATTAATTATATGAAGGTACAAGGATTTGCGCATAAATACGGCGATAATATAGACACAGATGCAATAGTTCCGGCTCGTGAGTTATACAACTCGGAGCACTCTCACCTTGCGGCTCACTGCATGGAGGATTGGGATACGGAGTTTCAAACAAGAAAAAAGGCAGGCGACATAATGGTGGCAGGTGCAAACTTCGGTTGCGGCTCCTCTCGAGAACATGCGCCGATCTCCATAAAGGCATCGGGCATATCTTGCGTAATAGCAAAATCCTATGCAAGAATTTTCTACCGCAACTGCATTAACATAGGCCTTCCGATAATGGAGTGCGATGAGGCGGCAGAGGGAATTGAAATGGGCGACGAGGTGTCGGTTGATTTTGAGAGCGGCATTATAACAAACATAACAAAAGGGGAAAGCTACGAAGCGCTTGCCTTCCCCGAGTTTATACAAAAAATTGTCGATGCAGGCGGACTACTTGCCTCGCTAAAAGCATAATGGCGGCCGTAATAGCCGTCGCACGGGGCGACGGAATAGGCCCCGAGATTACAAGAGAGGCGGTTAAGGTGCTAAAAGCGGTCTGCCCGATGCTCGAGTTTGTCGACGTTAAGATAGGCGGCGAGGCGATAGACAGCTGCGACACTCCCCTCCCCGACTGCTCTCTTGAAGTGATGAAAAAGGCCGATGCCGTACTGCTCGGCGCTGTCGGCGGGCCAAAGTGGGACAATGTAGCTAAGGAAATTCGCCCCGAGCGTGGGCTTTTAAAGCTACGCAAGGAAATGGGACTTTTCGCAAATCTTCGCCCTGCCAAGGTATTCCCTCAGCTTGCTCATGCCTCCCCTCTTAGAAATGTAGAGGGCATCGACATGACGGTTGTAAGAGAGCTTACAGGCGGCATATATTTTGGCTCGCACGAGACCGAAATTGTAGATGGCGAAAAGTGCGCCCGTGATATTATGGCATATTCCGTGCACGAGATAGAGCGCATTGCTCGAGTGGCATTTAATGCGGCAAAGGTCAAGGTCATCTCGGTCGACAAGGCAAATGTGCTCGACTGCTCTCGCCTATGGCGTGAGGTAGTCGAGCGTGTCGCAAAGGAATATCCGCACATCGAGCTCGAACACATGTATGTCGACAATGCCGCAATGCAACTTGTAAGAGCGCCTGAGAGGTTCGAAGTGCTCCTTACCGAAAACATGTTTGGCGATATCCTATCTGATGAAGCAAGCATGATTGTTGGGTCAATAGGCGTTATGCCCTCAGCTTCGATGGGCGAGGGCACAAAGGGTGTATACGAGCCAATCCACGGCTCTGCGCCGGATATAGCCGGGCAAGATAAGGCAAACCCGATAGGCACAATACTCTCAGCCGCAATGATGCTACGTTATTCGCTCGGCATTGAAGTTGCGGCTAAAAAAATAGAAGATGCCGTAGATAAGGTGCTTACAACGGGACTACGCACACCCGACATTATGAGCGACGGGTGCAAACTGGTCGGCTGTGCCGAGATGGGCGAGGCTATAATGAAGGCGGCTATTTCTTAGTTTATTTGCTTTTAAAAAAGGCAGTGACGAAATATCGTCACTGCCTTTTTTTGCTATGTCATCCTATTAATTATTTGCCACTTTTATTCTTAATATAAGGCTTTATAACCTTATATATCTTGCCTGCTTTGTCAGAACCGTATGTCTTTACCAGCGCATTGTTTATAGCTTGCTTACTCGTGTTTTGCGCCACTATTGTAAGCACGGTTTGTGCATCTTTTTTATAAGATTTTTGAAGTTCTATCAAGCTGTCGCTACTGTCTTTATCGGTGCCACCACTCGCCTTTACCTTTTCTGCCTTAGCGCTGCCGCCCTTTTGCAAAAACTCCGCCTGCCTTTTTATCTTGATATTTCTCTCTTTCCAAAACCTACAAACCGCATCAAATCCGGCATCTTTGCTAATAATACAATATTCACGTGTAGCATCCTCGGAAATTAAATATCCCACATATGTAGAAAGCTGAAAATCCAGTGCATTCTTGCCACCTACTTTAACATTAATGTACTCACGCTCTATTTTTGAGTTTTCCAAAACAATGTGTGTTGCAAATGACATTTTCGAAGAAGGCTCGCTAAAAAATATTATCAACTTATCGTTTTTGTTAAGCAAGTTCATATTTTCAAAGATTTTATCGCCTGTGTTTTCATAATCAATAAGGTAAATCATTTATAAACTCCTTACATCAGCATAGCCACGGTTATCCCCACAATTGCGCCGCCTGCTACTTCCATAGGGGTATGACCAAGTAGCTCGTTTAGCTTTTTTATTCTCGGCTTTAAATCTCCCCCCACAGGTATATGGTCGAGCCAGTATACCACAATGTCGTTTATCGCCTTGGACTGCTCGCCCGAGGTTCTGCGCACGCCGAGGGCATCGTATATAACGACTGCCGCAAGGGCAAATGCCACTGCAAATGATGAGGACTCGAAGCCCTCTACTTGATATGTCGCTATTAGCATCGAAACAACAAAAGCCGTGTGCGAGCTTGGCATTCCGCCCGCTCCCACAATTCTCTTTGCCGAAAAATTTCTTGTTAACGCATAGTCTATAACTATTTTCAAAAACTGCGCAACACACCACGATGCGGCGGCTACATTTATTATATGATTAGATGTTATTGTTGCAAAAAACTCCCCCACTGCTACACTCCCTAAAATATTTATGTATAGTTAATTATACTTGATAAGCTGAAAAAATACAACATATTTTGGCTATCTTAAAGGCAAAAACAACAATTAGATAACCTCTTTAAGCTTAAAGCCTGCGCCCCATACTTCACTCGCATTTGTGAAAACAAGGAAGGAGTCCGGATCCACACTTCGAACAAACTCACGAAGTCTGTGCATTTCACTTCTTCTAACCGCACAAAGAAGGACCTTTCTGTGCTCTTTTGAATATGCGCCTGTTCCATCTAAAATTGTAATACCTCTAACGACATTTTCCATAACAGCTGTGGCAATCTCGTCGCCCTTTGATGTGATAATAAAGGCAAGCTTTGCTTCGTCGAGTCCCGATAGAATTTTATCTATCATTACAGAGCCTGCATATAGTGATGCTATTGCATAGAATGCGTTGTTTATGTCGTTATATACAATGGCGGCAAGTGCAACGGTAAGTCCGTTTAGAGCAAGATACAAGCTTCCCATTGAAGCGCTTGGCTTTTTATGACGAATGAGTTGCGACATTAAATCGGTTCCGCCCGAGGTCGTGCCACGCATGAATATTATGCCGCCGCCTATTCCGCCTACCACACCACCGAGCACTGCGGCAAATAGAAGGTCCCCTGTAAATGTCGGCACTATGTCTGCCGTTATGTCTATGCAAACAGACAAAATAGTTGTCGTTACTACCGTCATCGCAAGAGAATTACGGTTTAGCCACATAAACCCGAGCACAAAGAGTGGTGTGTTAAGTACAAATGAAACTATTCCGACAGGCACGCCAAACAGATGCTCGATTACCTGCGAAATACCTACGACACCGCCGCTTATTATGTTGTTTGGTGCCATGAAAATGTTTAAGCTTAGCGCCATTATCATGCAGCCTATAAAAATGAAAAATAGGTCTGCCGCTAACTTCTTTACGTTTGTTACCATAATTTTACCTCCACTTTAACCTTAATAAATTACACACTTTTTTAATAAGAAATGTTAAACTATGTAGCATTAGCATTGTATAGCCGTAGCCGCCTAAAATGCCCGTTATAAACCTACGACAATTGGTAGACTGCTTTATGCCGACCCGTTGCACCGCCCAATCCAAAAACATGACCGAACATAACACAAGACACTGCCAAACAGGCAGCGCCTTGAAAAAATAACGAATAAAAGCAAGGGGAGTTGCAAGTCCAACTCCTGTGCACCTTGCACAGAGCGGAAACTGTTTATTTCCTACAAAAAAACTACGATCTGCCATTTGGTGACAGCCGAGTTTTTCCCCAAACTTCATGGCGTGAAGCCATGTGTCCCCTTTTATCATGCTTTAAACTTACTGCCACAGTTGTGACACATCCAAAATGTTGTGCTATTTGTTTTTCTGCCCTCTCCACAAAGACCGCAAAGAAGCCCCAAGGGACTTGAAAACAAAATTATACCAAGGCAACCTTTTGTAGGCGAAAAATCTTTCCCTGTTGTATTTGTTTCAACAACAGGCTGGCACGAACTACTGCCGCACTTCGGACAACTAAGCATATATATCACTCCTATAAAAAGTTATTATATATTATTGTATTAAAAGTTACAATAGCAAATCGAAAAATTAACATATAGTTTACAGGTTGCTATATTATCTCTTTATTCTTAAATCCAGATCCCCAAACCTCACTCGCATTTGTAAATACGAGAAATGCCGTCGGATCTATTTTTCTAACAAATACACGAAGACTGTGCACTTCTTTTCTTCTAACAGCGCATAACAGTACCTTTCTACCCTCGTGAGAGTATGCACCCATGGCATCTATCACGGTTACACCTTTAACGGTGCGATGGGTTATCTCGTCGGCAAGTTCTTCCCCTCTTGAAGAAATTATAAATACAAGTTTTGCCGCATCGAGACCCGATAAAATTTTATCTACCGTTACAGAGCTTACATATAGCGAGGTTATTGCATAGAAAGCACTGTTTAGGTCGCCAAAGACAAATGCACCGAGCACGACAGATGTTCCGCTAATAAGTAGCATTAATGTGCCCATAGACGCATCGGGCTTTTTGTGGTGGATTAGCTGAGATATTAAATCAGCCCCACCTGCCGTTGTGCCTCTCATAAATATTATGCCGCCGCCAATACCTGCCAAAACGCCACTCATGATGGCAGCAAATAACCTGTCCTCCGTAAACGCAGGAAGAAGACCTGCTGTAAGGTCTACGCAGGCGGAATAGATAAATGTTGTTGCAAATGTTTTTAAAACGCTCTGCTTTTCAAGCCACATAAAACCCAAAATAAAGAGCGGTATATTAATGGCAAAAGACATTGTGCCGATCGGCACATCTATTAGATAATTTATAATCTGAGAAATACCGACAATACCACCACTAACAATATTGTTCGGTGTTTTAAATACATTTAGTGATATAGCGTAACAAAGACAGCCCACCACTATAAAAACAAAATCCTTTGCCAGTTTAGTAATACTCGTTTTCATAACATAGCTCCTATTTTATTAGGCGTGAATTTACTATATTTATATAATTATATCACATATTATTGTGATTATTTTTCTATACTATTAACTAAGTTTTAACAAATAAATAATTTTTTGCATGATATACTAATCTATGCAGAAAAATATTATAGCAAAAACTGCCCAAAAGTGCAATAGAGCACTTCGGGCAGTTTTAAAATTTTGCTATTTAATATATACTATTCTTCTATAACAGCAGGTGTATAAACTCTTGCCGCAAGTTCGTTGTTGAGGAGGTAAAGCGACTTCATATCACCGCCGAAAAGCTCTGCTTTTTTAACCAAATCATCGGCAGACTTTTCTTCTTCACCCTGCTCTTTTATAAACCAATTCAAAAATTGCATAGTGCGATAGTCACTCTTTTTATCTGCCTCTTTATAAATTGCATTTATAGAGGCCGTTACATATTTTTCGTGATCGTATGCCGCTTTAAGTGGGTCGATGATCTCTTTATATCCACCCTCAGGCTTGCCTATCGGCAAAAGATCGCACTGCTCACCGTTTTCGAGGAGATAGTCGAGAATTAGCATTGCATGATCTTTTTCCTCCATTGTCTGCACTCTAAACCAATTGGCAAATCCATCGAGCCCCTTATCTGCATAAAAATTGGACATATCCAGATAGATATAAGCCGAGTATAACTCCTTGTTTATCTGCTCGTTTAGCAGTTTTGATACCGATTTTTCCATAATAGCCTCCCTTTGTAAATAATATAATTATATTGTATTACTATGCACACACATTGTCAACAAAATTAATGCAAATTATGCAAAATTTGCGAAAAATGTATGTTAGCTTTTACATGACATTAGCTATATAATCCCTTTTTATGTGCAATGTGACTAAAAACGAGCAAATGTTACAACAATATTCACCAATATAACACTTGCGTTTAATGTTTAACATGCGGTATAATAGCACTTGTGGCGTATTACCACACACAAATGTACGTGTGTTGAAAACGTAAATATTAAAAGGAGTGTAATTTAAATGGAACGCAAGATCAATTTTGCGGCTGGCCCATCGGTCATGCCTGTCCCCGTGCTTGAAAAAATTCGTGATGAAATGCTGTGCTACCCAGGTGGTGGCAGTAGTGTAATAGAGATGAGTCACAGGTCATCTTCGTTTCAGTCTATACACGATAATGCACAAGCGACACTTCGTCGTATTATGAATATATCTGATGAATATGCTGTTTTGTTCCTACAAGGCGGCGCATCGCTTCAATTTTCCATGGTCGCAATGAACCTAATGGAGCAGGGCGGCAGTGCAGACTATGCCGAAACGGGCAGTTTTGCAAAAAAAGCGGCGGCAGAGGCGGCACGTTGGGGCAATGTTAACACGATATTCTCGAGCAAAGATACAAATTACAGCAAGACCCCCGTTATAACCCCCGATATGCTAACAGAGGGTGCGGCATACCTTCATATCACAGGTAACAACACGATATTCGGCACGACATACGGCACAGTACCGCAGACAGGCGGAGTGCCCCTTGTTGCCGACTGGTCGTCCTCCATTTTAGGTCACGAGATAAACGTTTCGGACTACGACTTGATATATGCCGGTGCTCAAAAGAACATGGCGCCTGCCGGTCTAACGGTAGCTATTGTAAAGAAGGCACTTTTAAAGGATACTCCAAAGCTTGTGCCCTCCATGCTAAGCTATAAAGTTGCCGCAGATAACAACTCGATGTACAACACTCCCCCTTGTTTTTCGATATATTCGGCAGGCCTTGTCTTTGAATGGATCGAGAAAAACGGCGGTGTTGCGGCAATCGAGAAGACAAATAAGGAAAAAGCATCGCTTCTATATAATGTAATCGATGCATCTTCCATGTACAAAGGCTGTGCCGACAAGGATTCTCGCTCGCTAATGAATGTAACCTTTACTCTACCGTCGGACGAGCTTACCGCTCAGTTTGTCAAGGAAAGTGCCGCCAAGGGGCTTATTAACCTAAAGGGTCACCGCTCGGCCGGTGGTATCCGTGCAAGCATATACAATGCAATGCCGATAGAGGGTGTTGCCGCCCTTGCAGAATTTATGAAGGAGTTTGAAACAAACAATGCCTAATTTTAAAATAGAGAAGAAAAACGAAATTTCCAATAAAATTTTTGACATTCTAACAGACAACTACACCGTTTTAGAGGAAGTAGAAAACCCCGATGCCGTTTTGGTGCGCTCGGCAAATATGCACGACTACAATGCTCCCGACAGCCTTCTTGCGGTAGCTCGTGCAGGTGCAGGTGTTAACAATATCCCGATTCCGAGCTTTACGGAAAAGGGCATTGTTGTTTTTAACACCCCCGGTGCAAATGCAAATGCCGTTAAAGAACTTGTTTTAATAGGTATGCTTTTAACCGGACGTAAAATTCAGAGCGGCCTTGAGTGGACACAGACACTAAAGGGCAAGGGCGATGAAGTGCCAAAGCTTGTGGAAGCCGGCAAAAAGCAGTTTAGAGGGCCTGAGCTTTCAGGCAAGACCCTCGGTGTAATCGGACTTGGCGCAATAGGCGTTCAGGTTGCCAATGCCGCACAGTATGGACTTGGAATGACTGTCATAGGCTACGATCCCTTTATGTCGGTCGATGCTGCATGGGGACTTTCTCGCTCTGTCGTTCATGCTACCAGCATAGACGAAATTATAACAAGATGCGATTATATCACACTTCACATACCGCTAAACGACAACACAAAGCACATTATAAACGCTGCCAAAATCGGCAAGATGAAGGACGGCGTTGTTGTTATGAACTACTCGAGAGGCGGCCTTGTGGACAACGCAGCTGTTAAAGAGGCTCTTGCTTCGGGCAAGATGAGACAGTATATAACAGACTTCCCCGAGGAAGAACTGCTCGGCGTAGACGGAATAATAGCACTCCCCCACCTTGGCGCATCTACTCCCGAGTCGGAGGAAAACTGCGCTGTTATGGCGGCAGACGAGCTAAAGGACTACCTCGAAAACGGCAATATTAAAAATTCCGTCAATCTACCCGACTGCATACTCCCAAGATCGGGCGACTTTAGAATTGCACTTATCCATAAAAATGTCCCCAACATGGTAGGACAGATTTCGGGCATACTTGCCGACGAGGGCATAAACATCGAGCACATGATAAACAAGAGCAAGGGCGAGCTTGCCTATACTCTACTCGACATGCACCCACCGGCAAACGAAGCTTGCCTTGCCAAGCTTGCTTCTATCGAAGGAATGTTGAAAGTGAGGGTGCTCGGATGAATGTAAAGACAAGACTTTCGGCTCTTGGGGTTAGCATTCCCGAGATACTCATGCCAAACGACGGCATAGATTTAGCAAAATACAGCGTTGTCGCTTGCGATCAATACACCTCTAATCCTGCATTTTGGGAGAAGGTCGAGAAAAATGTAGGAAATTCGCCCTCCACGTTGCGCATGATACTCCCCGAAGTTTATTTGGAGAGCAACAAAGAGGCTCTTACAGAGGCGGCAAGCCGCACCATGAGGGACTATTTAGACCGTGATATTTTTAAAAATATCGGCGAGTGTTTTGTTTTTGTCCGCAGAGAGACAAGCACAGGTTGCCGCAGAGGGCTTGTTGTTGCCGTCGACTTAGAGCGATACGACTACTCAGCGACTTCGAGCAGTCTTATAAGAGCGACAGAAGGAACGATCCCCGATAGGCTTCCTCCACGTGTCGAAATCCGTCAGAATGCCGCCATCGAGCTGCCTCATATCATGGTGCTTATAGACGATGTCGACAACATTCTTATGGGCTCACTCGACGAGATGTGGAACGATCTGCCCGAGCTTTATAATTTCGATCTAATGGAGGGGGCAGGTCACATTGAAGGTCGCAAGGTCGAATGCTTTGAAGCTGTTGCCGATAAACTCGAAAAGCTATACGAGAACTCGAATGGTCTTTTGTATGCAATGGGAGACGGTAACCACTCCCTTGCAACGGCAAAACTATGCTGGGAATACCGCAAATCGGTATTAAGCGCCGAACAAAAAGAGAGCGATCCGGCACGTTTTGCACTTGTTGAGCTTGTCAACCTTCACGACAATGCACTTGCATTTGAGCCGATACACAGGGTTTTATTTAATGTAAAAGATGGCACATTCGACGTGTGCGACCCCGATAATCCCACACCGCTTCAAGAGTTGCAACCTGCACTCGACAGGTGGCTTGCCGCAAATCCCGATGTTACGATAGACTATATCCACGGCGAGGACGAGACAAGAGAGCTTGGAGCGAAGGAGGGCAATATAGCCCTTATCATGCCCGAGTTTGACAAATCGTCGCTCTTTGATATAGTAAGACGTGACGGCGCACTGGCAAGAAAATCCTTCTCGATGGGTGAAGCTCCCGATAAAAGACACTATTTAGAGGCAAAGAGAATTTAGTTTTAAAAAGGGGGCGATGCCCCCTTTTTTGTCTTAATTTTGTCTCTATATTGACATTTTGGGGCTTTAGATATATAATCAAGGCAAGTTATACAAACAAAAAATGATAATTTTGTCAAAAATATATGATTTTGCTCTTTAAAACTGTTGACATATCGCATTTATAGAGATATAATATATTGTACTGTCTTGGAGGATTTATGAAAATTGACATTACTTCTGTACTTAATAACGACGGAGGGCGCATTGATTTCGATGAAATGATCGACCTTAGCGACCTTAAAGGTGTCTATGGCGAATCGCCTTTCACATCACTTGTGCATGTGAGTGGATATGTCGAAGGTCTTTATGGCGCTACCAAACTTATTATGGATACAAAAGGTGTTATGAACTTCTCCTGTGACAGATGCAGTACCCAGTATGAGTATCCTTTTTCTTATGGACTCCGAGCGATGGTGACTACCGACCCCGCCGCCGAGGAAACAGAGGATCTCATAGTTTTGGAGGACAAGTTTCTTGATTTGAAGGAACAGTGTGGGAGTATTGTTTTATTCTCGATGCCTTTAAAACATCTTTGCAATGAAGATTGCCTTGGGCTTTGTTCGATGTGCGGACAGAACCTTAACGAGGGAAGTTGCGATTGCAAGGAGGATACACGAGATCCAAGATGGGATGCTCTGCGTAACTTTTTTGAAGAAAAATAATAACATATATTTTTAACGGAGGTGTATAAACATGGCAGTACCAAAGGGTAATACTTCCAAAGCCCGCAAGAACACACGCCGCAGTGCTGTTTGGAAGCTAACTCCACCAACACTTGTAAGGTGCCGTGAGTGCAAAGATTTAATCACTCCCCACAGAGTCTGCCCGAGCTGCGGTTTCTACCGTGGTAAGGAAGTCATTGTTAAAGAGAGAGAAGTCTAAAAAGAAGCTGTGGCGGTCTCGTCACAGCTTTTTTGTTGCGTTTGCTATTTGTTGTTAACTTTTGTTTTTCGTACCATTATATAACTATTATTTTGAATAGGAGAGAAAAAATGGCTATCTTAAGACTTGTTAAACCCAAAGAAACAGAGATCGCAATGGACATAATAAACATGGCAAAGGCACTTTTAAAGTCACAAGGTATAGATCAGTGGCAGTCAGGCTATCCCGACTATGCTCGAATAGAGCAAGATGTAAATCAAGCTACCGCTTATTTCATCGAGGAAGATGGCGACATTATGGGCTATCTCTGCGCCGACTTTGGCGGCGAGCCTGCCTATGAGCATCTAAAGGGTGACTGGGCTACTACTGAGCCTTATGTTGTACTTCACAGACTTGCATTTACAGACAAAGCAAGGGGCAAAGGGCTTGCCACGACTGCCTTTAAGCTTGTGGAAGAGCTTAGTAAGTCAAAGGGCGTTATGTCCTTTAGAGTCGACACGGACGAGGCAAATAAGACTATGCAACACATTTTAAAGAAGAACGGCTTTACATATCGTGGTGTTATTTGGTTTGACAACAGCGAGAAAATAGCCTTCGACAAGATTATAGTTTAATTTAACGGAGTATATATGAGTTCGGGATTTTTAATCACAGGTGTCAACCCTCCCTCTAAGGGGAAGGTCAATATTGGAGAGCGGCTTGCTTGCATAAACGGCAAGGCGATAGTTGACGTGCTCGATTATATTCACCTATCAAGAGAGCAAAATCCCACTCTAACAATGGCGGACGGCCGCACTGTAACTGTAAAAAAAGCAAAGTTTGACGACCTTGGACTTGATTTCGAAACATTTTTGATGGATAATGAAAAGGGATGCACAAATCGCTGCGTTTTTTGCTTTATAGATCAGCTCCCAAAGGGTATGCGAGATACCCTTTATTTTAAAGACGACGATGCAAGGCTTTCCTTTTTAATGGGCAACTACATCTCGATGACAAATCTTTCGGAAAATGATGTGGATCGCATTATTAACTACCGCATAACACCGCTTAACATTTCTGTGCACACCACAAATGAGGAGCTTCGTGTTAAGATGCTCGGTAACAAAAAGGGTGGGAGCAGTCTTGATTTTCTAAGGCGCTTTGCGGCGGCAGACATTGCAATGAATTGTCAGATAGTTGTATGCGCAGGGCTAAACGACGGCGAGGAGCTGACAAAAACGCTCCAAGACCTCTATGCCCTATCCTCTCTCGACAGTGTTGCGATCGTGCCGGCAGGTCTTACCAAATTCAGGGAGGGGCTTTTCCCTCTTAGAACAATGACCAAGGAAGAAGCCATGGACACATTAGAGCGTGTCCTCCACTTTGGGGATAAGCTTATAGAAAAGGAAGGCCGCAGGATTATATACCCTTCGGACGAGCTATTTTTACAAGCAGGCGCTCCCCTTCCCTCTTACGAGTTTTACGACGATTTTCCACAGCTTGAAAATGGTGTTGGCATGATTGCCATGCTAAAGGACGAGTATAGCGGTATAGAACGCTTTATCTCTCCCCCTTCCAAACCTCGAAAGGTTACCGGAATAACCGGAGTTGCCGCTTTTGATGCCGTAAACGGTATATATCAAGATATAGTTCAAAAATGCGAAGGCAAGCTCGATGCAAAGTGTATAGCTGTGAAAAACGAATTTTTTGGAAAAGATATAACTGTAACAGGTCTTGTAACAGGGACTGATATTATTAATACTCTTAAAGGGCAATCTCTTGGAGATGCACTTTTAGTACCCTCTGTAATGCTCAGGTATGAGAGGGATAGATTTTTAGATGACATAACGGTGGAAGAACTTGCAGATACTTTAAAGACACCCGTTGTCGTGTTCGATACGGATGCCGCCTCGCTTGCCGAGGCATTGACAGGAGAGAGAATATGAAACCTATTGTAGCCATTGTTGGGCGACCCAATGTTGGTAAATCCACACTTTTTAACAAGCTTGTCGGCAAGCGCCTATCCATTGTAGAGGATACCCCGGGCGTTACGAGAGACAGGCTATATGCCGATTGCGAATGGAACGGCAGAACATTCACACTTGCAGATACAGGCGGCATAGAGCCGACCCCCGAAGGTCAAATAATGGAGGACATGCGCCGTCAGGCCGAGGTCGCCATAGAGACTGCCGATCTCGTTTTGCTTATGACAGATGTTACCGTCGGTATGACAGCGGCAGACGAGGCTGTATCGACCATTCTTAAAAAGGCGAAAAAGAAGGTTATACTTGTTGTTAATAAGGTAGACGGCACAGGTGTTTTGCCAAGTGAATTCTACGAGTTTTACAACATGGGACTTGGCGACCCATTTGGTGTGTCGTCGACACACGGTCTTGGTACAGGCGATCTGCTCGACGAGATCGTAGCAAACCTTCCAAGCGAAGATTTAGACGGGGATGAGGACGACGGCGTTATTAAGGTCGCCGTTATCGGAAAGCCAAATGCAGGCAAGTCCTCTCTTATTAATAAAATTTTAGGCCAGCAGCGTGTTATTGTTTCCAATGTCCCTGGCACTACACGTGATGCCATCGACTCCTCTTTTGAAAACGAGCATGGAAAATATGTCTTTATAGACACAGCAGGCCTTCGCCGTAAGAGGGGTGTTAACGAGTCTATCGAGCGTTACTCGGTGCTACGTGCCCACATGGCAATAGATCGTGCCGATGTATGTCTTATTATGGTAGATGCAACAGAGGGCGTAACAGAGCAGGATACAAAGGTGGCAGGTCTTGCCCACGAAGCGGGCAAGGGTGTTGTTATTGTTGTTAACAAGTGGGATTTGGTTGAAAAAGAGACCAATACCATGGAGGACATGCGCAAGGAAATAGCTCAGGATTTTTCCTTTATGAGCTATGCTCCGATAGTTTTTATCTCGGCACTTACAGGTCAGCGTGTTAAAGGGATCTTTGAGCGCATAAACTATGTATATGCCCAGAGTATTACAAGAATATCGACAGGCAGACTAAACGAAGTTCTTGCCGATGCTATTCTAAAGGTTCAACCACCGACAGACAAGGGCAAGAGACTTAAGATTTACTACATGACCCAAGTGGCAATTCAGCCTCCCACATTTGTTATTTTCTGTAACCGTATGGAGATATTCCATTTCTCATACAGACGTTATATAGAAAATCAGATTAGGCAGGTCTTTGGGCTTGAGGGTACTACACTTCGCTTTATTATTCGTGAAAGGGGCGAGCGGCAGTGATTCCGTTTGTAGAAAGTGGGCTTATTCCTTCGTTTTCAGGAGAACTTACGACAGTTTCGGCAATAATTATTGCAGTTATTACCTATCTGCTCGGCAGCGTTACCTTTGCAATTATCATTGCAAAGCGCATGGAGAACATGGACATTAGAGAATACGGCAGCGGTAACGCAGGGGCAAGCAACATAACTCGCACGGTCGGCCCAAAAGCAGGCGCTATGACGCTATTCGGAGACGGTGCAAAAGGGGTTGTGTGCGGTCTTATCGGTTATTTTATTGGCGGACCCAACGGTCTTCTTATAGCAGGTGTCTTTGCCTTTATCGGGCATTGCTTCCCACTATACTACGGCTTTAGAGGGGGCAAGGGTGTTGCTACATATGCAGGCATTGCCCTATCTGTCGATTGGCGCATGTTCATCATGTTCCTCCTTCTTTGGGGCACTACATGTGTTGTTATTCGCATGATGGGTCTTGGAGCTATTGTAGGCGGTATGACATGTCTTGTAGGCTGGTTTTTGTGGTATAGAGACTGGGACAATTATCTTTTCTACTCGATATTTTTGTGGCTCTTTATAATTTATAATCACCGCACAAATGTCGCCCGTATGCTAAGAGGGACAGAGCCAAAAGCAACACTTAAGACACACAAAAAGGAAGAAAAGTACAAATAGCGACAAAAAAAGAGGCTTAGGCCTCTTTTTTAAATGTCCATTATTACCTTTTTACAAGTAGCACAGTAGCAAGCATCTTTGTATGCACCAAATAAATCACGATACCCAATGTAAAACTCGTCTTTTCCTTCTTTAGGGGCCTTAAATATACCCTTTTTATCCTCTCCAAAGATTATAAATCTGTCGCTTTGGACAAATCCTTGTTTCATCTCGGCATTACAGTATGGGCACGTCATGATGTATCCTCCTTGCTCTTTTTTAGCTTAATTATACGCTTTCCCCCTGAAAAATGCAATATTATTTTATTTGTAGCCTCCCCCCCTTTTCTTGCCATAATAGTAATAGACACGTAAAAAACACAAAAAGTTCAAATAAAAACTGTTGACTTTAAAACTGTTCTGTATTAGAATGTTCTACATTGAACTAATTTGCAAGGAGGACGATATGTTTCGCATACACGAAATGTTAAATGGCATAAAAGGGCTAAAAAACTATATGGCAAAGGCCATTGAAACACATATGGAGCAAAATAAAGATGGATTTAAGGAAACAGGGCTTAGCACGAGCATGACCTCTGTTGCTGTTTTTTTAAGCCTTCACAGAGATTCTGTCGTATACCAAAAGGACATAGAGCTTGCCCTAAACCTTGGTAAGTCTACTACCTCTGCCCTACTTAAATCGATGGAGGCGGAAGGTTATGTAACTCGAGAATACGAGGGAAGCGACGCACGGCTTAAAAAGGTTATGGCAACCGAAAAGGCAATTGACATTTCGAGGGATATTGTAGCTGTTTTCGACTCTTTTTACGCACGGCTTACGGAGGGAATAGCGGCGGGAGATTTGGATATATTTAATAGAACGCTTGCAAAAATAAAGGCAAATGCAGAGAGAATTTCAGAACAATAGAAATTAGGAGGATTTATGAATAAGGTATTCAAATATTTTAGGGGCATAGATTATTTTTACATGCTTGTATGTCTTGCCCTTATATCGGTACAGGTTTGGGCAGACCTAAAACTTCCCGACTATATGAGCGAAATTACAAATCTTGTGCAGTCGGGCACAGGCACTATGAACGAGATTCTGGCGGCAGGTGCAAACATGCTATCACTTGCACTTTTAAGCCTTGCAATGGCAATGATTGTAGGCTATTTTGCCGCAATGGTCGCCGCTAATCTATCGGCAACATTAAGAGACAAGGTCTATTCCAAAACGCTCGACCTATCCCCTGAAGGCCTGTCTGGCTTTAGCGTTCCGGAGCTTATAACACGCTCTACAAACGACATAACGCAAATTCAGCTAATTGTTGCTATGGGCCTTCAAGTATTTATAAAAGCGCCCATTAAAGCGGTTTGGGCTATTACAAAGATTTCTGGCAAAAACATGACATTTACCTATGCAACTTTCTTTGGTGTGGTCGCAATGCTCCTATTCTTTCTTCTAATACTCTTTCTTGTTATCCCTCGCTCTAAGAAACTTCAATATTTCACAGACGATCTAAACGGAGTGGCAAGAGAGCAGCTTGTTGGACTTAGAGTTATCAAGGCATACAGTGCAGAAGGGTATCAGCAAGAGCGTTTTGAGCAGTCTAACGACAATTTTTATAAGACCAATTTATTTATAAACAGAATTATGGGCTTTGCACAGCCCTATATATCATGTATTCTATCAGGTCTTACTCTTTCCTTTTACTGGATAGGTGCATTTATGATAAATGCGGCGGCAGGCCCTGACAAGATGGTCATTTTCTCCGACATGGTTGTTTTTTCCTCCTATGCCATACAGGTTATAATGTCCTTTATGCTTATGACAATCATTCTTATCATGCTACCGAGAGCAAGCGTTTCGGCAAAGCGTATCGGCGAGGTGTTGGAGTCTCCCATTAAGATAGTGGACGGTGATTTTACAGGCGAAACCGAGCAGTGTGGTAGTGTTGAGTTTAAAAATGTATCCTTTGCATACCCAAATTGTGAAAAGCCAAGCATCGATGGTATAAGCTTTTCTGTTACAAAGGGGCAAACGCTCGCCATTATTGGTGCTACCGGCAGCGGTAAGAGTACACTTATTAATTTAATTCCACGTTTTTACGACGCATCGCAGGGTGAAATTTTAATAGACGGACTTGATATAAAGAGCTATAACCTTAGCACTCTACGTGAAAAAATAGGCTATATCTCCCAAAGGGCAATGCTCTTTAAAGGTGATGTGAGAGGTAATGTTTCCTATGCTAAGCATGATATATCCGATCAGGACATAACGATTGCTGTTGACATTGCAGGCGCTACCGACTTTGTTTCCAAAATAGGACTTGAAGGGGCGGTGTCGCAGGGCGCTACCAACCTTTCGGGCGGACAAAAACAAAGGCTTACGATAGCAAGAGCCGTTGCCAAAAAGCCCGAGATTTTAATATTCGACGACTCCTTCTCGGCACTCGACTACAAGACAGACAGAGCAGTTAGAGAAGCTCTTTCCGAAAAGACACCGGGCACAACTAAGATTATTGTTGCTCAGCGTGTTAGCACAATAAAAGATGCCGATCTGATCTTGGTTATAGATCAAGGAAAAATAGCCGAGAAGGGCACACATGACGAACTAATGGCACTTGGCGGCATATACAGCGAGACAGCCGAGTTCCAAAATGCAAACGGAGGTATGGCAGATGAATAACATGCGTAGGGGCCCTTCTGACAATATGAAAATGGAGCGCAGTGCAGATTTTAAAGAGAGCATAAGAAAGGTTGCGACATATGGCAAAAGGTATATGCCGGCCATTGTTGTTGCAGTAGTATTATCTGTCGTGTCTTCGATATTCTATCTTATCGGCCCAAACAGGCTCAGTGCCATTACAGATATTATCTTAGAAGGACTAAATGTCGGCAGTATAGATCTTAATGCCGTTAGCGAAATCGGCATGTTTTTGGCGGCAATTTATCTAACGAGCTTTGCCTTTAGCTATGCACAGAGTTTTATTCTGTCCTACGTGTCGCAAAGGCTCGCCAAGGGGCTTAGAAGCGACATCACAAGTAAGGTAGACCGCCTACCGCTCTCCTACTTTGACAAGAGAAGTCACGGCGATACGCTAAGCCTTGTAACCAACGATGTAGACCTTCTCGGAACTACGCTTAACCAGAGTTTATCCTCTATGATATCGGGTATGTTTATGTTCTTTGGCGCTCTCATCATGATGCTTTTAACAAATGTTATCATGACTCTCTCAGCGCTTATCGCAACAGCTGTTGGCTTATTTTTGATGATGGTCATTATCAAGCGCTCACAAAAATATTTTGGCCGCCAGCAAAGGGAGCTTGCCAAGATCAACGGGCATATCGAGGAGATATATTCTTCTCACACGATAGTTAAGGCATATGGCGGCGAAGAAAAGGCCAAGGCGGAGTTTAGCGGCATGAACAAAGCACTACGTGACTCTGCTTGGAAGTCGCAGTTTTTATCGGGGCTTATGCAACCCATTATGATTTTTATCGGCAACCTGTCCTATGTGGCTGTTTGTATAGTTGGTGGACTGCTTGCCGCTAATGGTACTATCTCTTTTGGTGTTATAGTGGCCTTTACAGTATATATTCGCCTATTCACTCAGCCGCTTCAAACATTTGCACAGAGCATGACGACCCTCCAATCAACAGCGGCGGCGGCAGATCGCATATTTGCCTTCTTGGCCGAGGAGGAACTACCCGACGAGGGCGACAAAACGACAGTTTTAACAAATGTTCGTGGCGATATATCCTTTAAGAATGTATCCTTTGGCTATACGAAGGAAAAAACAATTATCGAAAATTTCTCGGTAGATGTTAAGGCAGGGCAGAAGGTCGCCATCGTTGGGCCTACCGGTGCAGGTAAGACTACAATTGTCAATTTGCTAATGCGTTTTTACGAGATTTCAGGCGGCGAGATTACAATTGACGGTATTTCAATTTCAGACATTACTCGCACAAATGTTAGAGATATTTTAGGCATGGTGCTCCAAGACACTTGGCTCTTTAAGGGTTCTGTTAAGGAGAACATCATTTACAGCAAAGAGGGAGTGTCGGACGATGATGTAATTCGTGTTTGCAAGGCTGTCGGCATCGACCATTTTATAAGCACGCTACCAAAGGGTTACGACTCTGTTTACGGCGAAGATTTCGATCTGTCGGCAGGTCAAAAACAGCTACTAACAATAGCAAGGGCAATGATCGAAAATGCCGATGTGCTTATTTTGGACGAGGCTACAAGCTCGGTCGATACAAGAACAGAGGTTCTAATTCAAAATGCCATGGATAAGCTATCTACCGGCAAGACCTCCTTTATTATTGCTCACAGGCTGTCGACAATAAGAAATGCCGATTTGATACTTGTGCTTAAGGACGGCAATATTATCGAGCAGGGCTCGCACGATGAACTGATCGAGAAAAAGGGTTTTTACAGCGACCTGTATAACAGTCAGTTCGAAAGTGTTTCGGCTTAATGTATGCAGTTTAAACATGGGGGGCGGGGCCAAGCCCCCCCCCCCCAGTCGCCCCCAAAACCCCCGCAAAACAAAATTTTTTGGCCGGGATAACCCGGTTTGGC
>CAYJFK010000005.1:0-67204 GCA_964369475.1 uncultured Oscillospiraceae bacterium
GCCAAAAAGGGACTGCCCACAGGCGACCATGTTCAAGTCTTCCCACCCAAGGCAATGTCGTGTAGATATGCTCACTACCTTTTAACCAGCATTGGGGGATAGATATAATCAACATCTACTCCTACAAAAAATGTGCACCCATACAGGTGCACATTTAAACTAATCTTCTTTTTGTGGAAAAACCCTCGTGTCCATTCTCGACTGCTTACTTGCAATCTTGTTGTCGTACATTTTTTTATCGACTCGCTTAAAGAACTCGTTATATTCACTTAGGTAATTGCCTGTAAAGCTGTCGTAGCCTATTGCAAGCGAATATTTGTGTACAGAGTTCTTGTTTGCCTGATTAATCTGGCCGGAAACATCGCCTATAAGCTCTTCAAGCTCTTCCTTTGTGCATCCGGTTAAGAGCGATACAAACTCGTCGCCACCTATACGGAAGGTTTTGCCGTATTTTCCAAAGTTGCCGTTTAGGGCGTAGTATGTATTTCTAAGTGCGTTATCGCCTTCCATATGCCCTAAGTAGTCGTTAATTTGCTTTAGGTTGTTCATGTCCGATATAACACACCAAACGGTCTTTGTTTCACTGCTGCTTGAAAAAATATCGTTTAGTTCCTCGTGATATGCCTTTGCATTATATCCGCCTGTCAAGGTGTCGTTAAAGGAGTATTCAAGTAGCATGGTCTTCATTTTATTTGCCACGCTGGCAATACGTCCAACCTCGTCCTTTGTATATAGTTCGCTCGGAATTTCGATCTTCATATTACCTGTTTCGGCAATCTGAGACATGGATTTTTCAAGCGATATCAAACTTGTGCTCATATTTTTCGAGAAAAATCTAGTAAAGATCAAAACTGCAAAAATTGCGACAATGTTTATAACAACGCTCGATGCTAAAATTGCGAGAACAAGATCGTCGTTACTTTCAAGCGCTGCATTCATCAAAACTTCTTCTTGAGTTGAAAACTCATCTATACTACCGAAAAATTCATTGGCTATCGGTGTTACAACTTGCAGGGCATAAAGTGCTTCGTCGTACTCTCCTCCGCCTATCCAAATGTCTGCAGAACGTATCATACTTTCTTTATAAACATTCTTCTTTTCAATAATGCTTAAAAATTCTTCCAGTCTTACTCCACTAAGATTTTTTGCAAACTCGTCCATTTTATAATCAAGCGCATCAAATGCGGCTATATACTCTGTATAATACTCGCTTTTAACTTGCTCGTCCTCGGCAAAGAGAATATCACGACCCAGTACACGACATACATACATCTTACGAATTATCTCGCTTAAATCTTCCTTGTCTCTCACGTGGTCGTTAATAATATTCTCAGAAGATTGATTTAAAATAATGACAGAGAAAATAGAAAAAAGACTAACCAAAACAACGCTTGCAATGATAAAACTCTGCAGCGGTTTAAACTTTTTTTGAATAGGAGCGTTATTAAGCCATATCTTGAAATTCCACATAAAACAACACCTCCCTTGAAGTATGTATAGTTATTTAATGTTATCCAAAACCAACAATTAACATAGTTACATTACATAGTAACATTTTATTGTTTATTTTATATATTATACCAAATAAATATAATTAAGTCAATCACCAATATTGAACTTTGTCGTGTTGTTATATTGTTGTTTCAGTCAATATAAATTTATATAATATTATTATTTAAAATTATTGTATCATTAATATATAAACATTGAATATATCCCTAAAATGCTTTATTACAAATAGAATACGACCAACTGCCTTGTAACTTGATATTTAATTATCAATAAAACATCAAGCTTTGGTAATATTAATCTAAACGGGCGATTGTAAAATATTTTTAAGTTGCACTTAAAACATGCATTTATATGCTATCGATAAAGCAGCTACTATATAAAAACAATATAGTACGTACAAAATACTATAACAATATATAAAACAGACTGGAGAAAAAGATAAAATCAAGCCCCTTCGGAAGGAGGGCACCATCAGGGTGCCCTCTGGCGTTAAAATCAGCGCCAGCTGATTTTTTCAGCTTGGAGAAAAAATGTTTTCTCCAAGCTGAAAACTTAATCAAATTTTAATATTTCTGTGCTATAATGCAAGTATTACTGTATAAAAGGAGCTGTCTAATGAGGGTACTATTTGCAGAAGATGAAAGAGATTTAAATAAAATTGTAACCAAAAAACTCGTTTTAGAAGGATATGGTGTAGATAGTTGTTTCGACGGTCAAGAGGCTTTATATTACATAACAAACACAGAATACGACGTTATAATATTAGACATCATGATGCCTAAGCTTGATGGATTTGAAGTTTTGTCAAAAGCAAGAGCGGAAGGCATAGATACGCCCATTATATTTTTAACGGCGAAAGATGCGATTTCAGATAGAGTTAAAGGCCTCGATATGGGGGCAAACGACTATTTGGTAAAGCCTTTTTCCTTGGAGGAGCTCATGGCACGAATAAGAGTAATGACACGCCTTAATGCAGGTAAAACTACAAACGTGCTAACAGTGGCAGATCTTTCGCTCGACATAAGCTCACACATTGTAAAACGTGGGGATAATGTTATTAACCTGTCGGCTAAGGAATATCAGGTTTTAAAATACATGATGTACAATGCAGGTATTGTGTTGTCACGAGAGAAGATAGAAAACCACATTTGGAATTACGATTATGAAGGCGGCACAAATGTAGTAGATGTTTATATTAGGTATTTAAGGAAGAAGATCGACAGCGAGTATGATAAAAAGCTCATTTACACAGTAAGGGGTATCGGTTATGTCATACGGGAGGAAATATGAAAAGAGTTTCTGCAAAGCTAAAGCTAACCTTGTGGACGGCACTGCTCATGGTTTTAATGGCAGGCGCACTAATGGCACTTATGTTTTATTTAAGCGATAATATTATTTCCTCTAACAGCAAATCTATTTTGACCAAGGTTGTAGGAGACAATGCAGACGAGCTTGAATTTGACGACGGTAGGATAGATACAGACGATATAGATTTTTTCAAAAACAGTGTTTACACCTTGTTATATTCGGAAGACGGCGAGAAAATTGCAGGAAGTTTTCCGGAAGAATTTAGTACAGAACCGCCTTTGAGCGATAAGAAGCTAACAGAAATAACACAAGATGGCACGCTATACTATATATACGACATACTCTCCCCTGTCGAGGACAGTCGTAACCCTGCTTGGGTTAGAGGTGTTATTGCAGTAGACGAGGTTGCAAGCGCTATAAACAGTATAATGCAAATTGCGCTCATTTCTCTGCCTATAATTGTAGTGCTCGGCACTGTCGGTTGTTACTTTATAGCAAAGAAGACCTTTAGCCCGATAGATAAGATTATTAAAACGGCCGAGGAGATAAGCGAGAGTGAAAACCTATCACTTCGTATAGACCTAAAGGGAGAAAGTGCCGAACTGCAAAAATTAGCAGACACATTCGATATAATGTTTTCTCGCCTTGAAAATGCATTTGAGGTGGAAAAACAATTTACCTCCGACGTATCTCACGAGCTAAGAACTCCTACCTCTGTTATATTAGCCCAGTGCGAATATGCAATCGGCCATAGTATACCAATGGAAGATAAGGAAGATGCTCTTGAAACGGTACAAAGGCAGGCAAGCAAAATTTCCAAACTTATATCGGATCTGCTAAACCTAACACGCTTGGACAGTGGAATAGAAAAGGCAGACTTTAGAGAGATCAATTTAAGCGAGCTTGTAAATGAGATATGCGAGGAACACAAGATTATATCGCCATCCGGCATTGAGCTAACTCACAGCATCGCCCCTGACATAAAGGGTGCATTTGATGCGGCCATGATGTCGAGACTGCTCGGCAATCTTATTAGCAACGCATTTCGCTATTCAAAAGAGACGGGAAAAGTAGAGGTTTCGTTAACAGAGAGCCAAAACGATATAGTTTTATCTGTAAAGGACGATGGAATAGGAATATCAAAGCAAGATCAGCAAAAAATATTTCAAAGGTTCTATCAGGTCGATAGTTCTCGCACCATGAGCCAGAGTGGTAACATGGGTTTAGGTCTTGCCATGGTCGAGCAGATAGCAAAATTGCATAATGCTAAGATAACGGTAGAGAGCGAAATTGGTGTGGGAAGTGTTTTTAGGATAAAATTTAAAAAAAATTAAATTGTTTAATGTTCCTTTAATCTTTCTGCTTTATATTGGTATTATAGAATAAACAAAAAGAAAGCGAGGATACAATTATGAAAACAAACACAATTTTAAAACTGCTCGTGATAGGCCTTTGCGGTACAGCATTGTTTTTTAGCGCAAGCGCAGATTCAACATCATATACTGCACTGACAAGCAACTACATCGGCAGCCAAGAGGCAAAAGAGGTTGCACTAAATCATGCAGGTGTGGCAGAGGAGGATGTTTCGTACATCCGCTCCAAGCTCGACTTTGACGACGGTATTGCTGAGTATGACGTTGAATTTTGGGTCGGTGGTGTCGAGTACGATTACGAACTAAACGCAACAAGCGGAGCAGTTGTAAGTCATGATTACGATGCGAAATACACTTCCCAAGTAACCGACAGCCAAGACTACATCGGCGAGGATAAGGCAAAGTCTATTGCCTTGGCTCATGCAGGACTAACTGATGCTTCCTATATAGTTTGCAAGTTCGATTTTGACGATGGCGTTGCAGAGTACGAAGTAGAGTTTTGGGATGGCGCTGTCGAGTACGACTACGAGATAAACGCAATAACGGGCGACATTATCGGCTATGACTACGATATGGAAAGCCAAGTTCCCACAGCTTCTAAGCCTGATGTAGCTACGACAAATAGCCAAGACTACATCGGCGAGGATAAGGCAAAGTCTGTTGCCTTGGCTCATGCTGGGCTAACCGATGCTTCCTATATAGTTTGCAAGTTCGATTTTGACGATGGTATTGCAGAGTACGAAGTAGAGTTTTGGGATGGCGCTGTCGAGTACGACTACGAGATAAACGCAATAACAGGCGACATTATCGGCTACGACTACGACATGGAAAGCCAAGCACCTGCCTCTAATGTAAGCACTTCCACAGATTACATCTCGGCAGAGCAAGCTTCAAATATTGCACTGCAAGATGCAGGAATAAGCGAAGCAGATGCTTCTAAGCTAAAGTGTGAATTTGATTTTGACGACGGTCGTGCAGAATATGAAGTTGAGTGGGACGTTGGCAGAATGGAATATGAGTACACAATAAGCGCAACAGATGGAACGATTTTAGAGCGTGACGCTGAGTATGATGACTAATTAACTTAGAATGAAATTTTGAGACTTCAAGCTAAACAAAATAGCAACACAAAAATCGCCTGTAATACAGGCGATTTTTGCCAGGCTGGAGAAAAACCCAAAATCAAGCCCATTCGGAAGGAGGGGGAGCGGCGAGGGGGCACCATCAGGGTGCCCTCTGGCGTTAAATTCCCGCCCCGAGGGCGTTAAAATCAGCTTTAGCTGATTTCTCAGCTTGGAGAAAAAGTGTTTTCTCCAAGCTGAGAAAAATCGCCTGTAATACAGGCGATTTTTGCGTTGAAATGAGCTGATGTATGATCGCTTTGAATATCTAACATAGGTTCAAACACAAGAGTGATTAATCAAGCATTACTCCTAACTACCGTATCATGGCATAGATTGGCAGCCCATTAAAAAGAGCCTTGCTTAGCATAGATTACAACTATAATGCGGTAAAGTCGGACACAAGATAAAAAATGCCTTCCAAAACTTGCGCTACATACTCCAACAAAATCTACTACTCTATACATTTTTCTTATTTTGTGTTAAAATTATTTTAATTAATCTTGATACAAGGCGGTGTTTTTATGTTTTGTCCAAACTGCGGAGCGGATGTTGACGGAGACAACAATTTCTGCAAAGATTGCGGAGAGTCTCTCGATTCAAACAGTAGTAATTTTGACGAGAGAAAAGGCAAGAATAGAAAGAAAGGGTGTTGCTTGGGCTCGATTTTGAAGGCGGTTGTAGCTCTTGTTATAATATTCTTAGCTTTGATATTCTTTTTAGATGATGAGGAGCTTGAAAGCATTGATGCCCCTCATCCAAACTATGGTGACAACAATTATGACAGTTCACAGTACATCGGCAGCGGTACATACGGCACAGATTTAGCCCTTGATGGACTGAGGGATAACTACACTACAATCAAAGGCGATGATACCGATGTAAGCACGATAATGGTCTATTTTATCGGCTCGGATTTGGAGACCGACGGTGGTTTTGCAACAGATGATATTTACGAAATGCTCGAAGCTGATATAGGCGACAATGTCAATTTGATTTTAATGACAGGCGGTGCTAACTACTGGCATCACTATGATATCAGCAGCGACACATGCCAGTATTTGCAAGTGAAGGACGGTCAGCTTTTTGCCTTAAACGACGATTTGGGACTGCTCGACATGGCTTCGCCTTCAACGCTGTCGAACTTTATAAACGATACAGCTGCCGCCTTCCCTGCCGATCGTTACAGCTTGATTTTATGGGATCATGGCGGTGGTACATTTAGCGGATTTGGCTATGACGAAAATTATCCCGATTCGACCTTAACCTTGGCATCGCTCTCGCAGGCATTTTCGCAGTCTAATGTAAAGTTTGACATTGTAGGCTTTGATGCTTGCCTAATGGGTACAGCCGAGACGGCTCTTATGTTAGAGCCTTATGCCGACTATCTGCTGGCCTCTCAAGAGCTCGAACCGGGCATCGGTTGGCATTACACAGATTGGCTAACAACGCTTAGCAACTCCCCTTCTATTCCGACCGTCGATCTCTCTGCCAAGATAATAGACGACTTTGTTTTGGCCTGCGAAGACGATATGTTCTTTCCAAATGCTACGCTCTCTCTTATCGAGCTAAGGCAGATGCCATATACATATGAAGTTATGACAGATTTCTTTGCCAACGCTTCGATCGAGATACAAAACAACCGGTATCTTGATCTTTCACAAGCAAGAAGCGATGCAAAGAGCTTTGGCGAGGGAGATTACGAGCAGATCGACATAATAGACTACATAGACAGAGCCGAAATAGAAGGTGGTCAAGAGGTTGTAGATGCTGTAAAGAGTGCCGTTAAGTATTACAACAGCAGCTATGATGTGTATGATGCGAGTGGCATGGCTATGTATTTCCCTTATGATTACCCATCGTATTATTCCGATGTGCAGGAAATACTTCACTATGTGGGGATAGAGGACGAGTACACAGAATTTTTCGATCTGTTTGTAAGCGCTATGTATGGCGGTCAGACAGAGTGGAGCAGAAGTTCTGGCAATACACTGGAACACGATTATACTTCGGAAGAATGGTTCGACCCTGAAACGGCACTTTCTTACGAAGAAGAATACGACAGCAGCTTGCTCGAGGAGCTAATTATTGACGAAAAGGGCGACGGCTATGTTCTAAGCCTTACAGACGAGCAGTGGGAGGAAATTGCTAAAATAGAACTGCAAGTTTTGGTCGACGACGGTGAGGGGTATATTGATCTTGGCAGTGACAATGTATATGAATTTGACGACGACGGTGATTTACTGGTTGAATTTGATTATACGTGGGTTTCGATAGATGGCAACACTGTCCCCTATTATGTAGAGGTGGAAGATTACGAATCGGACAACTGGTACACCTACGGTTATGTTCCTGCAAACTTGGACGGAGAGTATATAGAGATAATCCTTCGTTGGGACTACAAAGAGCCGAGTGGCTATGTAGAAGGCTACCGCAAGTACACAGAGGCAGGCACCCCTGCCGGAAAGGGGCTTTTTGAGCTTGAGTCCGGTATGGAAATAGACTGGGTGATAGATTACTACACATACGATGGCGAGTATGAGGATTTTTACCTGTACGGTGATACTTATATTGTACCATCAGGTGAAATAACAGTAAGTTATGAATACATCGGCGACAGTGACACCTTGGTATACTTCGTGCTGACAGATTATTACAACAACACATATGAGACCGAGTCCGTTGTGTATTATGATTAATACACACTCTTTCAGTAGCATGAAATAACATATTTTAGATAAGCTCAATATAAGAAAATATGTCCTAACTTGTGCAATTAGCACGAGTTAGGACATATTTGAATTTTATGAATATTTACCGACATGTAATTTATGTAAACTTAAGCAACGTGATTGCACTACGCAAGTTGTTTTCTCAAACCTGCAAAAATCAGCTTCGCTGATTTTTACGCCAAAGGATGCCCTGATGGTGATACCTCGCCGCTACCCTTTTTTTCGAAAGGGGTTGCTTTTAGTTTTTTCTGCGGCCTGATAATTATTCTCATATTTAAACACTTCTAAAAGTAATCCTCTTAGGTGCTATCACATTAAACATATATATTTTACAAAAAAATAGTTGACATTTTTTAATCAAAAGAATATAATTTCATTAGAAGTACACAGTATAGGAACCGAAGATGCTCGACTAATTATTATCTTTTTGCTTGGGCTAAGCATATAGATAATTGTTATGATTTATGCAATAATTTAGATAATATTCTATGTTTTAATTGATGATAAATTTTTATGCAAATTTATGTTACTTTAAATGTAACTTAATAATAAATGTAGAACAAAACTATAAACAGACTGGGAGGACATATGAAATTTAAAGTTAAGGCAAACAATAACAACTCACGGCCACTAAAAAAGATCATAACCCAAAAAACAATTATGTCTTTTGCGATTCCGATTGCTATTGCAATGATAATTATTATGTTACTTACATACACAATTATTGCAAGCGAAAAGCAAAAAGAACTCGACGACAGAAATGACACAATAGTTGAAAATTTAGTAGAACGAATTGATAAATACTCGCTTGCTGTTGAGTTAAGTGCTAAAAACCCAGAGGTCTACTCTCTCGATTACAGCAGAATGGAGCCTCACTTAAACGATTTTATGTCTCTTGAAGGAGGCGTGTGGTCGCACTTCCTTGTGACTGACGACACTGCGGTAAACGTTGCACATACCGAAGGTGCTGATAGTCGCCATGTCTCTATTGCCGATAAATCTTACTTTACCATTCCTTGGAACGATGAGGTAACCCATGTTGCAGATCCAACTTTCTCCAATAGTACAGGGCGGAGAATTATGGGAATCGGGACTCCGACATATAATGAATTTGGTGCTCAAAACGGTGTTTTGGTCGGATTTGTTAGGCTTGAGTACCTGTCAGAGGTAGTTAACAGTCACAGCATTACCGATAACAGCTATACTTTTATGTTAAACTCAGATGGCAGTTTGTCCAGTCATCCTAACGACGACATTGTACTTATGCAAAACTGGCTATCTCCCGACCCTGATGATGGTGCATCTACTGAATATGTAGCATCAATGAGTGATGGATTTAAAGATGTAATCTCTAAAATGACTTCGGGTGGCGAGGGCACTACCATTACGAGTGTTGATGGCACTATGTCTGTTGTTACATATCGTCCTGTCGGAGTGGCAAATCTTTCTATCGCAACGGTTTCCCCTATTTTTGAACTCTATCAAGTTATCTTTATTTTAATGGCACTTATTATTGTTGCAATTTTGGCGACTATTTGTATTAATATATTTACAGCTTCCAAAATGGCGAGCAGCATAGTTAAGCCGATCGGTGCAATCACTAACTGGGCGAGACAACTTGCTGTCGGTGACACTTCAGGTGTTAAATCCGACTTTCTTGGAGATTCGGTCATTCGTGAAGAAGAAATTGCAGAGCTTGTCCAGTCCTTCGAACAAACAAGCAGCGGAATTCAGTATGGTGTAGAAAAAATGTCTGAAATAGCGTCAGGTAATCTTAACATTGAAGTTAAGCTTAGAAGCGACAGAGATGTTTTGTCTTCCGCACTCGCCGGCTTGATTTCCGAGCTTTCCTCGGTTATGGACAATATTAATGCCGCAGCTATACAAGTAAATTCAGGTTCTGAGCAAATTGCAACAAGCGCACAAATGCTTGCACAAGGCAGTATGGATCAATCGACTGCTATTGAGAATTTAAACCACACCGCAAGCACGCTTCAAACTCAATTTGAAGCGACCAACAATAGTGTTGTGGAAATTACTCAAGAAGTTAACAATGCAGAACATGAGCTCGAGAATACCTTACTTAAACTGAATGTTTTAATTGATGAGATAAGAACGGTTAACACTAAGTCTTTTGAAGTTAGTAAGATTGTTAAAACAATTGAGGACATCGCATTCCAAACCAATATTTTGGCCCTAAACGCAGCTGTCGAGGCCGCTCGTGCAGGTGCTTCCGGAAAAGGTTTTGCAGTTGTTGCCGATGAAGTTAGAAATCTCGCCTCAAAATCAGCAGAAGCTGCTAAGACTACATCTACTTTAATCGGGGAGACCGTTTCATCTATTTCTGAAGTTAGTGTAAATGCAGAAGAAACCATTGGATTTATGGACAATATCAAGGGTATGATGCAAACAATAGTTACCGATGTTACTATGATTTCAAACACGGTTGAAAGTGAACTTGACCTTGTTAATGAAATTGCCACCAGCATCGATATGATAACCAATGTTATACATGCAAATTCAGCGGCAAGCGAAGAAACTGCCGCAAGTAGCGAGGAACTTTCCTCGCAAGCAAATACAATGCAAGCTCTTGTTTCAAAATTTGAGTTGAATAGCAATCAAAAGTACCTTAATTAAATATTATTATAACAAAAGGCTCATCACATGATGAGCCTTTTTAGTTTGGAGAAAAACCTAAAATGTAAAGTTCACGGAAGGAGGGGGAGCGGCGAGGGGGCACCATCAGGGTGCCCTCTGGCGTAAAATTCCCGCCCCGAGGGCGTTAAAATCAGCTTGACTGATTTTTGCAGCTTGGAGAAAAAGTGTTTTCTCCAAGCTGCCTTTTGTTATCGTAATACCTATTTTTAAGCAACAAAAAAATCCACTGACTAAAGTCAGTGGATTTTGGTCTGGGTGAGAGGACTTGAACCTCCGGCCTCTTGAACCCCATTCAAGCACGCTACCAAACTGCGCCACACCCAGATTTACGACCGAGATATATCATAACACACAGTTTGGAAAAAATCAATACTTTTTTGCAATTTTTTAGCAAAATTTTGTTGAGTCCTCTAAGAGCAGTTCTTTTCTTGTTATGCTCTCCCATTCATACAGAGGAGATTTGCCGTTTTCGTTTAATGCCTTTATTATATAATTTGGATTTAGCGACATGGTAGAAGAACATGCAAGTGTGCAGTTTATAATTCCACCATCTGTCACTTCTATGTCCTGCATAAGGGGGACTATGTCGGTTAAGGTCTCCCCTCTTTTGGATTTTTTTAGCACAACAATGCTATCCCTTGCCAATATATCCCTAACTTCGCCCATATCAAGCCCTGCGGCATCTTTAAGCTCAATTTCATATCTTGCCTTGCCGACGTTACCGAGCTTGTGCACAGGCTCTGCCGAGTATGTCGGCTTTATCACGTCGGGCATGAACTTGGATAGCATAGGAGCGACATCTTCTACTTTTATATCGCCTAAAATCGAAAAGTCGCAAACTTCGTTTAGCCCTGCATATCCAAGCGATAAGGGTTGTCCGAAAACAAGGTAGGCTATCGGGTTAAATCCTTCGGTGTATTTTACCTTAATACCTGCCCTCGACAGCCCTCTTGCCATGCTTCTAACCATGTCGAGGTGGGAGATGTATACTCCCCTGCCGTTTTTCTCGAAAAATAATCTAACCTTTTGCATGACATGTACCCCCTGTTAGTTTATCTGCGCCGCAGTTCATACATGCGTCTCTGCAGTTTGGCGTTTTAAGGGCGTCCTTGGCACGCTCCGACTCTCTTATTAAGTGTTCCTTTGTTACTCCGCAGTCTATAAAGTCCCACGGGAGAATTTCGTCGTAAGAGCGCTCTCTCGTTGCATAGAAATCGGTGTCGATGCCGCATGTCTCAAAGGCTGTCATCCATGTGTCGTAGCTAAAATAGTTGTCCCAACCGTCAAACTTTGCGCCATTCTTCCACGCTTGGTAAATTGCCGCTCCTACCTTGCGATCGCCCCTTGCGATAATTGCCTCGAAATGACTCATTTTTCTATCGTGATAATTGTATCTAATCTTGTTAGACTTAATGCTCTCTTTTATAGCCTTTGTCTTGCTGTCGACGAGCTCGCCCTCGTCTTGTCCTACCCACTGAAATGGGGTAAAGGGCTTTGGAATAAATGTTGCCACACTTATTGTAACCTTAACTCCCTTGCCCTTTGGGCGGCCTTCTGTTTGATAATATGTGTCTACCACCATCTGAGCAAGCTCGGGAATGCCCACTACGTCCTCCATGGTCTCGTAGGGTAGTCCGATCATGAAGTAGAGCTTAACGGCACTCCAGCCACCGCCAAAGGCTATCGAACATGTGCGGCGAAGTTCTTCTTCGGAGACCTGTTTGTTAATAACGTCCCTCATGCGCTGTGTTCCGGCTTCGGGTGCAAATGTTAAGCCGCCCTTTCTTACACGCTGAACTCGCTCCATTATATCGGAGGAGAAGTTGTCGACACGTAGAGAGGGTAGCGACAGGCTTATCATGTCCTTGTCGCACCACTCAAGCATGGTGTCTGCAAGGCTTGTAAGTTCGGTGTAGTCGCTCGTCGAGAGCGAGGTTAGGGAGATTTCATCGTATCCTGTATTCTTAATCTGCGCCATTGCGCACTTGTTTAAAACCTCGGGGCTCTTTTCTCTAACAGGGCGATATATCGTGCCGGCCTGACAAAAACGACATCCTCTAATACAGCCTCTGAATACCTCGAGCATAACACGGTCGTGCACGACATCGGAAAATGGCACAACGACCGACTCGGGGTAGTAGATGTTGTCGATATCCTTAACAAGCCTCTTTGTAACAACAGGCTTTGCGGCGTCATTATTTGGAGTAAAGGACTTTATCGTTCCGTCCTCGTTGTAGGCAACATCATAGAAGGAGGGCACATAGACCCCCTCTACTGCCGCAAGACGGCGAAGCAGTTCTGTTTTGTCTGAGCTACCCTCTTTTTTAAACTGCTTAATTACCTCTACAACCTCGGGGTTCACTTCCTCGCCCTCGCCTATTATGAAAAAGTCCATAAAATCCGCCATCGGCTCGGGGTTATAGGCACATGGGCCGCCTGCGTGAATTAGTGGGAATATATCCTTTCTGTTTGCGGCAATGGGGTCGATATGGGCAAGGTCGAGCATGTTAAGAATGTTAGTAAAATTCTGCTCGGTTTGCAGGGTAAATCCCAAAAGATCGAAATCCTTTAACGGATCAAGACTTTCGAGGGCATAGAGAGGTAGCCCCTCTGTTCTTAGTTCGGTCTCCATATCAACGGCAGGTGCAAAGGCACGTTCGCACCATACATCATCTAAAGAATTTAACAAACCGTAAAGTATTTTTCCGCCAAGATACGACATACCTATCTCGTAGGTGTCGGGAAAACAAAATGCATAGCGGAGGAGTGTGGGAGATTTTTCCTTGGTAATACTCCCGTACTCCCCCCCTGTATAATGCGAGGGTTTTTGAACCCGTCTTAATATTTGATCTAACATACATAGCCTCCAATAATCCTTATGAAAGCATTGTACCTTAAATTTAGCATTTTTGCAATAGACCTTGATAATGTATTCTGCTTTTTTGCCCGATTGCACGTCTTGCAATAAGATAAGCCCCGACCATTGCAAGGGAGAAGTTGTATCCAGTCACCCATAATAGCCAAATACCTAAAGCGGCTACAATAAGGGAGGATATTGTGCTAACTGCACTTAGCACCGCCTCCCCTTTTTCCACTCCAAGTGTCGGGAGCAGTACCGCCGAGAGCATTCGACCGCCGTCAAGTCCCTCGACAGGCATAAGATTTATACCTGCAAGGGCGATATTTACAACGGCAAAAAAGAGTGCGCCGTCTATATTGCCGACAAAGTTAACAAATAAAATTGTTAGCAAAAATGCAAGCAAATTTGCGGCAGGGCCCGCCATTGCTATAAGCATTTCTTTTCGATATGGTATATATCTCATATCGCCCGTTACTATCTCGATACCGAGCGCACGAAAAGAGAGCCCTTCAAGGCTTATGCCGCATGATTTTAGCATTAACAAATGCCCTATTTCATGGAGCAGTGCCGCTATCAGCAGTAGCGCTGCATAAAACGTGCCGTCTATATATAAGAAAACGGCAAGTAGTAGCAAAAACAAAGGGCTTATATAAAGTCTCATTGAGCGGTCACCTCGAAATAGTGCTCGGGGTCTACAAATATTCCTTCAAACTTTAATTCCAAATGCAGATGACTGCCGGTAGAAAGACCCGTAGATCCGACCGTTGCAATCTTTTCCCCTTGCTTAACTCGCTCGTTTTCACGCACGACTACATCTGTGCAGTGGGCATACTTTGAGGTAAGCTCCCCTTCGTGTTCTACCACTACATAGTTGCCGTATATGGAATTACTGCCTACCTCGATAATTCTACCGCCGGCAACAGCATATATCGGCTCGCCCTTATTTGCCGCAATATCGAGCCCATGGTGAAACTCCTGCTCCATCCCGTCCCCACGAGAACCAAAGGATGAACTGATCCAGCCGTAGGCAGGCGAGACAAGGTCTGTTCCTATATCGATCTTTTCAAGGGTGGAGTCGTCAGGGACCTCTCTGCCATCTGTCGTTGTCTCGGGTGGTGGATCTTCTGCTACAAGCGAGCTTGCAAAGATTAGCCCAAGCCCTCCGCTCGAACTCATGCCCGAGGCGGCGGCTACAAGGTCGCCGCCGCCTTGGTCAACATCACTGCTTGTCGTTATATCTGTTTCTATGTCTGTGCTGTCGTCTATATCGGGCAGTGCATCAAAGACTTGCTCGTCAAAGCCCGACACAAATTCAGGCGATGTGGAGGCCTCCTCCTCAATAGGAGGAGCAACTACATATGTGGTGTAGCCCTCTTGCAATGTATCCTCTTTTAGTGCCTCCTCCTCTATCCCATCGGAAGGCTGCTCGTTTTGGCTGTCGCCTTCAAATTCCGAATGGGTGATGAGAGGCAATTCGCTTGGTTTTGTCACCTCTGCGCCGCCATCATCTGTGTTAACCGTCGCCGCCCCTTCTGTCACAGGGGTTTCGCTAAAGACCTCTGTACCCTCGGTGTCCTCGCCGAATATGGTAGATAGCACAGGAATGTCTTGCGAAAACTCCTCCACCATACTGTTTACCGCCGATAGGTCTGCACTTCCGTGGAGCATTTCGGTAAGGCCGTCTCTCATGCCGCCCTCCGTCATGCTAACTACAACAGCTACCGCCACAAGGACAGCCGATGCAGTGAGCTGGGCAAAAAGCCGCTTATCGCCCTCGGGCTCGAATGGATCTCGACGCTTTGCGGTAGGCCTGCGCCTTGCACTTTTAGGGGTGGCGACCCTTTTACCCTTTCTACTTGCTATGCGCATGTTATCACCGCCTTATAATATAATACATATCAGACCGCCTGCACCCTCGTTTACTATGCGCTCGAGTGTGTGCTGAAGCTTAGACCTTGCCTCGTCGGGCGTATGGTTTAGCTTGCTTATAAGCCCCTCGTTAACAAGATCGTGCAAGGATTTGCCAAACATGTTGGACTCCCAAATCTTCTCGGGTGCATCTTCAAACTCTTGCATTAGATACTTAACGAGCTCCTCCGACTGCTTTTCGCTACCTACAATCGGGTTTACCTCTGTTTCGATATTTGTGCGAATTAAATGTACCGCAGGAGCACTTGCACGTAGACGCACGCCAAACTTGCCGCCCTGCTTTACTATTTCGGGCGCTTCGAGTGTCAGCTCATCGAGCGATGGTGTAACAATGCCGTATCCCTTGTTTTTGACCTCGACAAGAGCTGTCGCCACCTTGTCGTATTCCTTCTTAACGGCAGATAGCTCTCGCAAAAGGTCTATCATGCTCTCCTCGCCTTCGATGTCAAATCCTGTTTCCTCGCCAAGCACACGATAGAAAAGCCCATCGTTTAGCACCATATCGACACATGCAGAGCCATCCCCTAAGTTCATAAATTTAAGGCCTGCCGACTTTAAGTTCTCGTTTTGCGCCATCAAGGCAACGGCATCTGCAACCTCTGCAATTCTTGTAATGCCCTTGGCAGGCTCTAAAATCGAGCTGTATATCGAGCTCTTTAACCAGTGACCGTGCGGCAGTTTTACAATCCACGACGGCATGTCGATCTTTATTTCCTTAACAGGGAACTCAAATAGTATCTTTTCAATAATATTTCTTATGTCCCCGTCTGTAAGCTCGATACAACTAACTGGAATAACAGGCACGTCGTACTTTGCCGACAGCTTCGCGCAAAGCTCAACAGTTTCGTCGTCGGTCGGGTATCTTGAATTAAGCACCATTACAAATGGCTTGTTTATCGCTTTAAGCTCGCTTACAACACGCTCCTCGGCAGGCTCGTAAGCCGATCTTGTTATATCGCCTATCGTGCCGTCTGTCGTTATAACAAGCCCTATTGTCGAATGCTCGTTTATAACCTTTCGAGTACCTATTTCGGCCGCTTCTTCAAATGGTATATCGCTGTCAGACCAAGGGGTGCTAACCATTCTCGGTGCATCGTCCTCGAAGCTCCCAAGAGCACCCGATACCAGATAGCCTACACAGTCTGCTTGTGTCGGTTAAAGACCAAAAAAATATAGAATTTATTGTGTCGTCTCTAATTCGATTTGCATATATCATCACTGCCTATCTTTACTCAAATAAATCTTGATATTTCATTTTCACTTCGATACGGTCAATGCTATGTACAAACACTTCCGACACAAATGCCTGTGCCATTTCCTTTGTCAACTTTTCCGCAACCAAATACGCACTCACGTCGGCTTTTAATCGTTCGGGTGAACTTATAACTTTTGTCTGAGCTTTAAGAAGTTCTGCCCGAACGCTTTCGGCATGATCAATCTTTTTGCTCATGTCGTTCTTTTGAGCAAGATATTCTTCTTTAGATAAGAGATCGGACGTGTACTTCTCATAAATCCTCAGTTTTGCTTGTTTTAAGCCCTCTAATCTGCTCGTAGCATCTTGAAGCGTTACACTGTCTTTTGGCTTATCCGATGTCACTTTCCCACTCTCTGCAAGTGCTATAAACTGCTTGATTGCTCCAAACACAATTTGTTCGATATAGCCTTCCTCTAAATCACCGCAAACAGGACAATGCTCGTTGCTTCTTGTAACGGCATTGTGACAGCGAAAGACAAATTGCTTATTCACGCTATGTCGCCCTAACAAATACTTGCAGCTCCCACAGCGTAACAGCCCCCTTAGTGGGTACTCTTGATACTCTCGCTTTTTGCTCGTCTTTAGCGTTGCTATCATTGCCCCGGCAGTTTCAAACTCCTCTCTTGTCACAATGCCCTCATGTGTGTTTGCAATGATAATCGGCTCTTGTCTTACCTTTTGCGAAGAATTATAGCTCACTTTCCGCCTTGCGCACCCCACCAAATCCCCCACATACACTCTTGATCTTATAATGGAATGTACCTTAGTAGCGTTCCAAGTTGCACTTTCAAGCATTGTGTTATGCTTTTTATCATGAGGATAACGCATTTTATAGTATTGCCCCTTTGTGGGCAAGCCCTCGGCACTTAGTATCCGTGCAATCTCGGTCGTTGTTTTGCCGTCCAAAACCAAGTCAAAAATCCTTCTGACAATCCTGCCCGAATACTCGTCAATTACAAGTTTATTCTTATCGGTCTCACTCTTTTTGTACCCGAACGGTGCGTGACTTCCTGTGAATTTGCCCTGCTTTAGCTTTTGTCTTTTCCCACTCGAAACCTTAATCGACAAATCCTTGCTATAAGCGGCATAGACAATATTGCGCATTACCATCTCCATACCGCCTGTCGTCCCTTTAAAATTGTCGCTATCGTAGTTGTCGTTAATAGATATAAAGCGGACATTAAGAAAGGGAAAGACGCATTCTAAGTAGTTGCCCGCTTCGATGTAGTCTCTGAAAAACCTAGAAAAATCTTTAACACATATAACATCTATGTCGCCGTCCTTTACCGCCTCCATCATTTTAAGTAAACTCGGTCGATCGTCCTTTATTCCGGAAAAGCCGTCGTCGATAAATTCCCTTCTGTTATATGACGAGAGCGTGCTCTGCCTATCCAAAAAGTCATTAATATAGTTTCGCTGATTAACAATGCTTTCGCTTTCTGCTTTTTTAAACCCTGTATCTTGGTCGGCCTTTGATAACCTTATATATAGCGCAACATTCATCATGCCACCTCACATACTTCCCTTACGCTTGCCACTGTGAAAGCGTAAATATCGGCATATTTCATTACAAGCTCGATATCTCCGTTTTCGTGGACAATAACACGCTCTACACACTGGTCTACAAGCCCTTGCGAGAGTTCCTTGGCTGTGCTGACCGACTTCATGAGGGTTATCCACTTATTTTCGCTCGACAAAGCTTGGTCAAACTCAGCTTTTCTTAAAATCGCTTCTTCTCTTAACATGCCAAGTCTTTTTGCTTCATCTTGGTAGCTTTGATTGGCAAAATTGTACTCTTCGGTGTCGAGTAGATTGCAAGAGAAGTCTTTATAGAGCTTTGCGCGTTTCCTTTGTATTCCGTTGAGCCTCAGATTAAGGCTTCTAATATTAGCATTTTGCTTATCTCGTATACTTCTTTCGCTCTCGCTGTCTCTTAGCTTAAATAGTAGTTTTTCATAGTCTAACGCTACCATAACCTGCATCTGAATGGCGGTAAGGACTTTCTCATAGAGTAGTTTATGGTTTATGCTGTGAATGGAACACTCTTTCTTGCGGCTATAAAGTGTGCATTTGTAACTTGCGTTACAGTTGTTGCCATCTACAATTCTTATAAATGTCATAGTCGTGCCACAATCTGCGCAGAATATCTTGCCTTTGAATAAATCGACAAGAGATCTTCGTTTTTCTTCTGTTTTGGCCATGCTTTTTTTCTTTTTTTCCGAAGCTGCTGCCATTATTTCTTGCACCTTTTCAAAGGCATCTTTTGCGATAATTGCATCATGAGTATTATCAAGAACTATCCATTTATTTGGATCTTTTATCTCCTCACATATAACACCTTTAAAGAGCGAGCGAACCTTTTTGCCTATCACTGTCTGCCCGATGTACATATGATTTTTCAAAATATTCCGAACTGTCGAGTAATGCCAACCGCTATAACTTGAAACATCCCCTGTCTGTACCCCTGTTTTTGCCTTTCTAACACGGGCGTTGGGTGCCTGCATTTCTTCAAGAGAGCTGATAATACTTTTAATTGATTTTCCCTCTATCTTCCACTGAAAAATAAGTCTTACAAACCGTGCCGCTTCTTGGTCTATTAGTATCTTAAATCTCGTTTCGTCAAGATAGTAACCATAAGGTAATATATTTCTCTTAAACTCGCCCGACAAAAATCTTGTGCGATGAGAGGAAAATGTCTTGCGTGAAATGTCTTTTGCATAAATGCCGTTTATCATATTTTGTAGCGGTATCATAAGGTCTTCGTTTGTGCCATCGTTTGTAAAAGAGTCGTAGTGTTCGTTTACCGAAATAAAGCGTAGCCCGATGCTTGGAAAGACCCGCTCTAAATAAGTGCCTGTTTCTATATAGTCTCTGCCAAATCTCGATAGGTCACGCACAACTAAACATTCAATTTTGCCGCTCTTAATGTCCTCCATAAGACGATTAAACTGCGGCCTGTCAAAACTTGTCCCCTTTTGACCGTTGTCTACATATGTGTCGGTCAAAACAAGCTCGGAATTTTGTAGTATAAACTCACGACATACAGCGACTTGATTTTTAATCGCATCTTGATTGTCGTCTTTTCCGCTATTCTCTGCCGACAACCTCGCATAAATTGCCGTTTTAAACCGCCGAACAGCCGGTGCGCTCGTCACAGTATTATGTATAGTTTTCCTGCTCTTTCTTGCCACTTTCCTATCTCCTATGCAATTTCAACTTGATTTAAACTGTAAATGTACTTGACGATATCTTCGTACTTATCGCAAAATTTGAAAGCGACCTCTATAACACGATGCTCATAGATCTTAATTTTATCCACCAAGGACAATAAAATCCTACGACTTAATGTGTCTATACCCTCGTATGTCTTAAATAAAGTTACCCAACTTTTGTTTTCCGTCCCCATTTTAACCGCTTGCCTACACTCGACTTCAAGCCGTTTTATCCTGTCTGACCGCTCTGCAATCAATGCGCTGTAAGCGCCTTTAAATTCAAAATATTCTTCCTTCGAAATGGTCTTATCGCTCAAATCTTCGTATAGCCTCAGTTTTATCTTTTGGTATTTCTCTATTTCTTCATTAAGGGTAGCGATTTGTTTTTCATAGCAAAAATGCTGACCGCTTGATCCCTTTAAATCGGACATCATATCAATAGCTTTTTTTGTATCAATTACAATTTCCACTTGGTCTTTTATTGCCTTTAAAACATTTGCTTCTATCTCGTTTAAAGCAATGCTATGAGAAGTGCAAACTTTATTTTTCTTATTGTTAGAGCAAATGTAATAGACGTACTTTTTGCCTTTTGTGGTTACGGTCTTTCTAATCATCGTCCCTCCACAATCGCCGCAAAAGACAAAGCCCGACAGGGTATTTCCGTCCTCCTCTGTGCTTGAGCGCATGTCACGTTTTAGCAGTTCGTTTATAGAAACAAAATCTTCTAATGATATAAGAGGTTCGTGTGACGACCGGACAGTCACCCATTCGCTCTCGTCCTTGTTTCTAACCTCACGCACCTTATAGTTTGGCCGACCTCGCTTGCCTTGTGTTAGAATGCCTATGTATGCATCGTTGCAAAGAATTCGTTTTACTGTGTTGTAATCCCACTTTGCAATGTCAGAGGTTTTGAATACCGTTTCAAAGTTTATGCCGACAGAGCGTTTATGCTCCATGGGCGATAGTATTCCAATTTTGTTTAGACGCTCTGCAATCTTGCCTATACTCATGCCGTCTTTAAAGAGCGAAAATATCAACCGAACGGTATCTTTTGCGCCCTCATCAACTACAAGCCTATGCCTGTCCGCCTCGTCTCTAAGATATCCGTATGGAGTAAAGGCTCCTACATACTCCCCTTTTTTCTTTTTAATATCAAGGCTCGAACGAATTTTAACCGATATATCTTTGCTGTATGTGTCGTTTATCAAATTTTTGAAGGGTAGCACAAATGCATCGGAATTTGGATCTGATTTTAAGCTATCATAGTTATCATTTATAGCGATAAACCGCACACCTAAGCTTGGAAAAATTTTCTCTAAATAACGGCCTGCATCGATATAGTTTCGGGCAAATCTCGATAGATCACGCACTACAATACAGTCAATTTTGCCACTGCGTATCTCTTGCTCTAACGCCTTAAAACCCTCTCTTTCAAAGGAAGTTCCTGTCAATCCGTCGTCTATAAATGGCTCATGAGTAATTACTAAGTCATCATGCTTTGATATGTAGTGCTCGCAATAAGCCCTTTGTCCGCCAATGCTGCTGCTTTCAGGCTTGTCTTTGTCCTCCTTTGAAATCCTGCAATAAATAGCGGTTTTGTACACTCTTTTTGCCATTATAAATTCCTCCGATTTTATTGTTCTTTTGTAGCAAAAGCGCATCTATAAGCAGTATTCCATGCACATATGCCGGTCTATTAGAAGCTCTAAAGCCCTTTTAAATAGTGGGAGATACAGTCTTCTATTGTTGTTTTTGTTTCGGAAAAGCTAATTTTTACAACTGTTTTTCCGTCTTTGTAGCAATAGGGATTTTTTATCTGCCTTACAAAATCTACCAGCCGTTCATTTTGCGATGCGCTCTGCTCGATTTGTACCGTGCTACGCTCGACAAGCTCGTCACGATTTACCGTTCTAGGGTCGATATTCTTTAGCGCTACTATGTCCATAGTCATGTCCTCCTGTCTTTTATCTAATACTTATGATTTAGCGCAAGAGGATATGACAAATTTTATAATCTGCCGAAATGTATATCTTTAGCCTACATATAGCATAAAACAGTATAAAAAACCTCTATAACAAACAAAACCCCGTACACAAATTGTGTACGGGGTTTTGTTTGACCTATTGCTATTTCATATCGAGGATATAGCGTATAAAGCGGTTTAACATGGTGGCGACTTCTGTTCTGCTACCGAATCTGCTCGGTGCAAAATTATTTTCGCCCATTCCTTGTATAATGCCTGTGCTCTGTGTAAAGAGAGCCGCTTCACTTGCCCAACTCGAAATCGAAGCGCTGTCAGAGTATGCAAGAGCTCTGTCAAGCTCCTGTGGGAGTGTTTCGGTAAATGTTGCATAGCGGTAGAGTATTGTCGCCATTGCCTCACGTGTGATTGGAAGGTTTGGCGCAAACAGGCCGCCGCCTATGCCGAGCAAGATGTCGTTTTCTGCCGCCCAGTCGACATACTTGCCGTAGTACAGATTGTAGTCACAGTCGCTAAAGGCATTCGTACCCGAACTTACTATCTCACCGTAGCTACGCTCGTGCATTCTGCCAAGGACAGTGGCAAACATCGCCCTTGTCATTTCGGTATCGGGTGAGAACTCGTGAGCACTTGTGCCGAGGAATAACTCACGCTCGGTTACAAAGTCGATGTATGTCTTGCCCCAGTGACCTGTAATGTCTGTAAATGTTTTTGGGTTTTCCGTAAAGAAAATACCCTCATCTCCATAGTACAGATATTCGTCCTTCAATATATAACCATCTTCATTCATATCGTCGGCAAATCCTATAAACATCTTAACGCCTTCTGACATGTAATAAGGGAGCCCCACTTGCGGAGAATCGGTTGCGAAAATTTCGGTGTTTGCGTATAACTCGTAATCGTTGCCATTTTCAAATGGGTGTCCATTGACCAAAATCTGAACATGGCGATCTAAGTTTTCGCTAATGGCCGATATTGTTATAACGTGGCCACCCTCTAAAATCGTACCGTCTTCTACTTTATCTCCACTTTCGTCGAGCACGGTAAGCACTGCTCCACCCTCTGTGCGAAGTTTTACGCTGTACTCGCCGCCAACACCTACTACAACGGTGGTGTTTCCGCCGCCGACACTTGTGCCTGCAGGCGGTGTGAAGGTCGCTACCGCCGTTATGGCCCTGTCGCTTGCAAGCACTGTATATGTGCCGCCGTTTGTTATAGCGCGGCCGTTTATGCTTATCGAGCTAAATGTATAACCACTGTTTGGAGTTGCACGGAATGTTAAAACCGTACCTGCCGCAAGCTCTGCGCCTGCTTGTACCGTAGCACCTGTTTGGTCTGTAATCGCAAGTGTGCCGCCGGAGCTTACAACGACGAGATAAGGAGCATCACCCACAGCTTTTGGGGTAAGCGTTGCCGAGATGACGGTCTCTCCCATGACGGTGTATGTGCGCCTCTCGCCGCTTTGGAAGTTGCCGTTTACCGTTATGCCTGTCACCGTGTAGCTACTGCTCGGCTTTACAGTTATTACGATATCCTGACCGATTGTCGCCAAATCACCCGAAGTTAGGGCATTGCCGTTTTGAGTTACAGATATAGCGCCGCCCACAGGGTCAGACCAAGTGACTGTCGCTTCGCTTTGCGAAAATTCTGCAACGATTGAGTTGTTGTGCTCTGCCGCCACACGGTAGGTACTACCAGGTTCTGCGGCCGCACCGCCGGCCGTTAGGCTTGTTAGACTGTTGTTCGGGTCGGGAGCGGCAAGAAGTAGAAGCTGCGTGCCGACAGGGAGGGCATCGCCGTCACTAACCTCGGTTGTGCCGTTGTAGACGCTGAGCTCGCCGTTTCCTGTTGCATCTACCGTTACGACCTTCTCCAAGGCATCAAAGACTGCCGTTATCACTACATCTCCATTTAAGTTGGCTATTTGGTGGCTCGTGCCGGTCACTATGGTGCTGCCTACTATAAATGATGCAAGCTCTGCGGTGTTACCTGCTGTAGCTGTTACGGTTACATTGCTACCGGCCGGTAGTGTGCCACTAATTGTGCCTGTTTCTCTCTCGACAAGCTCGACCGTTTGTCCGCCGCCTGTCGCCATTACACTGCCAAGACCTGTGCCCACTATGTTTATCGTGACAGTGTGGTCTGATTTTGTGAATACAGGTGTTATGGTCTGCGCCTCGTTCACACTTAAACTAGCGATATATGTGGTTGAAGATGCCGCATTCCTTGTCCTACTTTGCACTGCCTCATAGGTTATTTCCCCGTTTTCGCTTGAAAGACCTGTGAGCTCGTACCCCGGTTGTGCTACCAAAGTAATCTCTACCGTTGCACCATGTGGGATTTGCGATAGGTTGCTCAAAGTTGCACCCTCATATCTAACGAGCATTACGCCGCCCTCGTCTGACTGTGTGCCGATGGCCACCAAGGTCTGACCGCCGAGGAATGGGTTTTCTATGCCGCTAAAGTCAAGAGCGGTATCGATTCCGCTTATTCTTGCGGTATAACTTGCACCGTCAATGCTAAGGCTTACCTCGGCCGCAGAGCCTTCTGCGGTGATTATCGCTTCGAGCTCTTCTACAAGCTTTGTCGGGTCTACGGTGACATCATCTCCCACAGGTGTAAATGTAATAAGTGCCGCACCGCCTGTTACTACCGAAGCGGGGTTGCCGTCTGCACTTACGCCGTCCTCTTCCACGTCTATAGAGGCCGTGCCCGCACCATCGTCAGTGTTGTTCGGGTCGTCGGCAAATGTAGTTGGCGCTGTAACTGCAAATGTTGCATTGGACACAAAGATCGCCTCTACCACAACATTTGCATTTAGCGTTGCTATCACATATGTGCCGCTCGCTCCGGTGCGAGTAAAGTCTACCGCTTCGCCGTTTAGCGTTATGGCGTGTAGGTGATGGTTTTCATTAGCCGTTGCCGTCAATGTCACCGGTAGGCCTGCGCGCACGGCATTGCCGCTCTCTATGCTCGTGTTATTGCCGCCGTACTCGTAGGTCGCATCCAGACTGCCCTCGCCGCTCGACGAGTATTCGACAGTGTACTGCAAGGGGATAAACTCTGCTTCTACTGTGATGTTACTCGTTATATCGGTAATGGTTACGGCATTGCCATCCCCACTCTCGGTGTAGTCGCCGCTTACTTCCCATCCAGCGAACTCCATGTTATCGCCCGGCACTGCAAGGAGTGTGACAAAGCCGTGCTCATCCACCGAAATTACCCTTTCTTGCGCAATTGTGTCTTTGTCAATCTCCTTATCACCGCTCACGACCGTGCCCTCACCTATAACTGTTACCGTTACGTTGTGCTTCGGGATAGCTTCGAATGTTACGGCATATGTGGGGACTGTTGCGCCTACTACTATTGTCTGCGAGCCGTCGCCCGCCAAGACTGCGCCGTCTCTCGTCCAGCTTGCCACTTGATATCCGTCGTTTGGCACGGCGTATGCGACTACCGTATCACCTGTGACGACAGGGAGAGAGTAGACATTATTTGCAAGGGTTGCCGCTTTTCTTACTCCGTTTACAAAGAAGTTTACCGTACCGTTATTATCTGTCGTGACATTTAAAGTCGCCTCTTGTGGGACTAAAACGGCCGAGACCGCGTAGGACCTATCAATGTTTTGGAAGCTAAGTTGACCTCCGACAAATGTCGTGCCTCCTACCGTGTGGATGTTGCCGTTTACCAGCCAGTGGCCGATAGTGTAACCCGAGGTCAGGGTCAGCTTAAAGGTTACATCACTTCCCTTAACGAGGGAGGTGCCGCTCTCTATGCTACCTGCGCTTGATGCCGCCGTAAGTGTTCCGTTTTCAGGCGACTCAAATGTGATGATGTAGTTGTTTTTGTTTACATAGTCGGCCGTTATCACATAATCGCCCATAGCTGTTACGCTGAATATCAATGTGTGATTTTCTTCGTCTATCGTGTATTTCGGGTCGCCGTTTACAGCCGTGCCGTTTACATACCACGTTTTGACCTTGTACTCACTATCGGGCGTTGCGGTGACCTTTATCACCTCCCCAAGCGGAACAAGTGCGCCGGCAGACGGGATGGTGCTTTCGCCCTCGTTATATGTCGCCGAGGTTATTGTGCCGTTCAGTGCGCCTTCGTTGTCGTAAGACACTTGCGCATCTGTCGAGAGGCGGATGATAAAGCTGTCCTCAATCTCTTGCCCTGATGGGGTGTGGGTATAGGTTACCTTTACCATAATCGCATTGTCTGCAACTATGCCCCCTAAAATTATTCCGTTTGAGCCAAGCTCAGAAGTGCCGATAGTTAGGGTCGTGCCAGCTATATCGGTGTCAACGCTCGTCTCGTATACGACATCCCACGAGACGGTGGGGGCTACGTCAAAGTCGGAGATACTGCCGTCTATCCTAAGTCTTTCGATTAGCTCCCACGTGGTGGCATTCTCTGTCAGATGTTGGACTATGCTGTAGCTACCGTCGTTGTTTGGGATCTCGTTTTGGATTGAAGCGGTAACGCTTTCAAGCTTTGGATAGACCGTAAATGTGTGAGTAGCCGTGCCAAGCAAAACGGCATCGGCCGCTTGCGTGGCGTAGGACTTGACGGTAACTACCGCCGTGCCAAATCCGCCATCTGCAGGGATGTTTACGATGGCTGTATCACCTGTCGGCGTGCCATCAAATGCGGCGAGATTTCCACTGCCACCCTGCCATGCTATTGTCCACTCGTAGCGGGCCGGGGTGTCACCCTCGGGCACTGCTTCAAGCGATATATCATCCCCCCTAAAGGCTATGGTCTTATCACCCGACACCGAAAGCTCGCCTGTTGGGACAGGCGCTATGATGATCTGTAGAGGGATGTCGAGGGTGTAGGTTTTGGAATCACCCTCCATGTCGTCCTCAAAGGTGATACGCACCGTGTGACTGCCATCGGCAAGGCCTGCAAGCGCCGCTTCGGTTAGGGTAAGGGTGTACTGCTGACGGCCGTAGTTTACGCCACCGAGCACAAGGCTTGTGTCCTCGCCCGAGGGGGTTAAGGTGTAGTTCGTGTTTTCTGTCAACAAAGTTGTATCTATGGCGACACTTGCAAAGTTGTGTATGCCCATGTCCGATACGTAGTAGAGGAAGTCAACGGCAAGGTTTGTTGTGTTATTTGCATCGCCGTCGTTATCATCGATAAAGCGGTCGCCCGATATCACCGTCTTAGCAGCACTTGCCAAGGGGCGCACCTGTAGGTAGCCGTCGTGCGGGTCAATTACATAGCTCGTCTGCTCTGTGGCTAGGCTCCTTGTAGCACCTGCACGGTAGCTGTAGGAATGGCCGAGGTGACCTGCGTAGTCGCCCAAAATATCACTCTCGTGGAGGTAGCGCACGGTGTGCTCCACACCTTCTGCGGGGACTGCCGCAAGCAGAGCGCCGCCATCTTTTGCGTTGCGCATGGTAAACAGATCTACATTTACAAGGTAGATATCGGAACTTGTATCTGTCGGCAAGTCAAGTGTTGGCACTGCCGACTCCACATCAAAGGTAGAGCCTTGAGCTCCGAGTATAGTGAGGTCGCCGCCTGTCGCAAGTTCGCCACCCTCGATGCGCACATCGCCCGATATTGTGATCGCATCAAGCGTTGTTCCTATGTCGAGGGAGGCGAGAACGATGTCATCAAGTGTAAGGGAGGAAATCCCCGCCCCTATGATGTTTTCCGCCTCGTTGTCCGCCACCTCTTCGAGCACCACGTCAAAACGCTCGCCTATGGCATCGGATAGGATAAAGTCAACGGCAAAGTAGGTCTTATCCTCAAAGCTACGTTCATCAAAATATGGCAGTAGTGTCAGCTCATTGCCCACTACTCGTGCAAAGGCATACTCGTCCATCTCGCCAATGTTCTCGCTGTATGACCTTGCTTTTATGCCTATAATATTGCCATGAGTGTCAAATTCAAAAGAATATTGTTCACCACTAATATCAGGCACTACTTCTATGCTTAGGGGAAGTGTAACATCATCAAGCAAAGTGCCTTCGCTCCCCGTTACGGTCAGCGTAAGTCCGCCGTCTACATTGACATCGCCTGTCGTAGGGGAGATGCGCAGGTATTTGTAGTAGCGTTCGGATGTGGATGGAAATGCATCTTCATCCGCAGGGTTTAGGTCGAAGGTGCTTGCGGTAGCGTCAACCTTTTCCACACCTGTCGCAAATTCTACTTGCGTGTAGTATCGTTCAGGGTCTATATTATTTGTCTGCCTGTTGTAGCTTATTAGGGCATGCTCATCGCCTGTCATTTCGAGATAGAGCGGCACTACATGGGGGGTCGACCACTTGTCGCCTACAACATGTAGGTTGTCTACCGAAAATGCGGTGCCCGAGCTTATGTCGATAGTACCACTGCCGCCGTATTTCAGCTCGCCGCTTAGTAGTCTTTTGCGGGTCGGTTCGGTGCGTGATATATCCTGTCTTGGAATTTCATGCTCACCGTTGTGCTGTAGCGTGAGGTTACCGCCGTCGACCAAAATACCACGGCTAAAGCTCCCTATATCCTCTTTAAGCATGTCGAAAGCCATCCAAGATTCAGTGTGATCCCAGTTTGCAAGATGGGTCTCTATAACTGCGGTAAAGTCGCCCCCGTGCAGTCTAAGCTCGGACGCAATGTCGACAACGACGCCACTTGTGCCGTAGTCGTGCTTATTGTCTTGAACCTTTACGGCATCGGTTTCGCCCCACAGGTCAAATGCTCTTGACTGGTTTAGAGTAAGCGATGGGTCGTGCCCCGCCGTATCGTCTATGCCCATAGTGAGGGTATTGGCAACTATCATGACCTCGTTGTTGTTGTGATCTAAGTCGCCTTCTGCCGCAGGTAGGATTTGGAAGTTTACCGTTATGTCTACCTCTTCACGAAGGTGTATATTTGTTACTGTCTCCGCTCTCGCCGCATCGTTTTTCTGTCCGTGGAATGACATGTTGTTGACAATCATCGTGCCATTACCCAAAATCAGAAGGTCGCCCTCTTTTTTGTTGAACACGGCATTGTCGGGAAGTTTTGTGTTTAGTAGGCCACCGTTCTCTATGTAGGAAACGTCATAGTCAAACAGATTGTCTCCTCGTAGCGTTAAGGTCAAAAGCTCATACCCACGACCGTTAAGGTCGAAAATGCTACGTGCCTCATCGTCACTGCGGCGCATCGCCTCGACCGTCAAATCTTGCAGTGTCATTCTCGCAACATTTGGCGCAACCTCTATGCTTAGATCAGTGCCTAACTTCTCACCGTCTTCGACAGTCCATGCGCCGCTTATGACGAGGTCGTTCTCGCTGATGGTCAGCTTGCCTGTTACGTTGTTGTACTTCCAGCCGTTGCCGCTGAATTTGGAGATGTCTACACCGTCTACTGTTATGCCTATCGTGGCAATGTCGACGGTCAGCACTTGCGCACCCTCTATACCTGTCATGGTGTAAACGGTTGTGCCGCCAACTTCACTTGCGCTAAGTGTGGCTTTTATACCGTCTACAGTACCACCCACAGCAGGGAATGCCTGTCCGTTTGCGTAGACACTTTCAACGGCCGACGAGCCTTGCCCTAATAGGGTAAAGCTAAATGTTCCGCCGTCTCTTACAGGGGTAACAGAGCTACCGTACTCGTTAAGACGCACGCCAACAGAATTTTCGCTTATATTGGGCCATGTTATGTTGTGATATCTGTTGCTTGTAAAGTCGGGGGTTACAGTGTAGTTCTCCCCTATACTCTTTATGGCAAGTGTACGAGAGGTGGCACGAATTGTCGTCTTTACCTCGGCCTCGTTTATTACCTCCCAATATGTGTTTGTGTAGCCCGACTTTGCCGTGACCGTTATGTTAAGGTCGTCCCCCTCGTGTAGGAAGATTTCGGCATGTATCGGGTCAGCACCGTCAAAGCTGCGAGCGCCTTCCGGTAAGGTTATATTCTCGTATGCGCCCTCGGCATCATCAATACTGCTTAGGGTGACAATGTGATACGGAAGCTCTTCAAAGTTTGCCGTTACCACGCTGTCCTCTCTTATAGCGTCAAAGACAAATGTGTCTGTAAGCACATTTATCGTTACATTCTCACCCTCCATCGTTGCAATGCCCGAGGCGGCGGCTATAAAGTAGTATTCCGTGCTGTTTACCATGTAGCGGTAGGCACTGTTTACGGTGACGGGATCACCGCTCTCTATAATGCTCGGCCGCTCTATCGGGGTAGTGCTCGCTATGTCTGTAACTTCCCACCCTAAGAAGGTGTAGTAACTTGGGTAGTTCGTACTTAGCACAATATCCTCGCCGCCGGGTATGCTGTTATAAGGATGTGTCTGTGTGCCGACTGTCGGCGTTACGGTATCGTCTATCGCCTGCGAGGGGTAGGAAACATTTACTTCGATATTAGGTGCGGACGGGCTTGCGGCCGTTGTGCCAACATAGTTTTGCGCATCTACGACCGTCGCTAAACTAAAGTTGTAAGTGCCACGCTTAGTTGCGCCGCTTGCCGTTGTGTCGCCCGTTATTCTAAATGTGTATCTGCCGTTTTCCGTCCTGCCTTCTTCACTTCCGACAACGGTAAACTTAGTGGCAGAGTCGATAAAGTAGCCGGGTGCCGCTTCGACAATTACCTCGGTGTCGCCCTTGATAAGGGCGCCGCTTGCAAGATAGATCTTCTCGCCGCCTGCCGTGCTGTCGCTCCCGGTTGACCCGATGTACCAAGCAGTAAGGCCGTTTTGCCCCGAGCGGTCTTCTAAGGTAAGAGTATAAAAATCACGCTCGAAGACGGCAAGGACACCTGCGGGCGCACCGGGCATTGTGAAGTTGTATGTGCTACTCATCTTGCCCTCGTCGGTATTGTCGTAGATAGTACCAGCACCCTCCTTGGTGTAGCGCCACTCGACAAAGTGATACCCGGGGTTGGCCGTCGCCGTAAATGTAAGCTCCGAGTTGTTTTGCACTATAGTGCCGCTATCGGTGTCGGGCGTTACCGCTATCGTGCCGCCCCCCTCATCACCGACCGTACCGTAGGTCAGGACATTTTGCTTTATGGTAAACTGAACATCTACCGTCGTAGCCTTAGATGGCATTGTAAGGGCAAAGTATTGATCTTTACTATCCTTGCTTATGCCGTCTACAAACCAGTTGTAGACCTCGTACCCCTCGTCGGGCTGGGCAAAGAAGGTAACGACAGAACCTGCGGGGTAGCTGCCCTCAATCCCCCTCACATTACGAGTGAGCTTTACATCGGGCGATAGCATGTGAAGTACGCCGACATCGTCGCCTTCGTAGAGGTTAGCACCCGCCGTAAGCCCATACGAAGCGCCGAGCGCACTAAGCGCACCGTCGAGGAAGGTCACTCGATAGTTTTTGTGCTCGCTATTCTCTGTATGGCCGTCTGTCTCCAAGATACCGTGCGTCATACGGTAGTTGCCGCTTGTAACAAGTGCCTCGGCATAGCCCTTAAAGGCCGCATTTGCCGTGTTGTAGAAAATTAGCGTTGTGGTGTTGCCCTTTAGGTCGAGCGTGCCGTAGCTGCCCGACGTCTCGTGCGGCGCCCAAGAGCCCGCAATTACTTCAAGGTCGGCAAGCTTTATCGGAATAAAGTTTGCAGCCGCCGTATTAACCCCAAGGCGCACCTCGGGGAGCTTTAGAGTAATCTCTCGTGGTTTTATCGTGACTATCGTCTTTGCTTCGTCAACACCTGTAGTCATGGTAATTTCATATTGACCCGCAGGGGCATTCGGTTTTATGGTGTACTGCCCCGCTTTTGCGGTCTGGGTGAGGATTTCGGTGTATGCGACAGCCACATCGTCCCTCGTCACGCTGACATCATCGGGGAAGTCGGGCGTTATTATGGTAACGCCTAATTTTTTCTCTATCAGTTGATGCTCGATAGTTGCCCCATCGCCGTATTCGATGGAAGAGGGCGCATCAATATTGTAGTCACGCACGCCGCCTTGAGTTATGTACATGGTCTCCCCTAAAACAGGCTTGAATATGTACGAGCCCTCGTAGTATGCACGCACGTGATATAGCCCATCGGGGATTATAACTTCGAGCTCTTTGTCGACCTTGCCGAGCACATTTAATGGGGTCGTGTGGATAAAGGACTCTCCGCTCTCTTTATTTTCAAATGTAAAGAGAACGTGACCTTCAGGGACAGACTGTGAGTCTGAGTGTGCATTTTTGACCGTCGTTTGGAGGCGAAGCCTGTCGTTGCCAAGGTCTGTTATCTTTAAATCTTCCATAATGGTAGTACGCTTTGCCTGCGTTACACCGACAGGTTTTGTGTAGCTCGTCATTGCGACATTGTCTGCCCTTGTAATGACATTGACACGACAACGGTACTGCCCTGCAACCTCGCTGCCCGCCTCTTTAAACCAAAGAGCGCCCTCGGTGCGATTTACAAGGTCTGTCCACTGACCGCCCTCCATCTTTTGCCACTGATACTGAATTGTGGCATAAAAGTCGTCGGCCGCCTGACCGTCGGGTCCTGTTACCTCGGCCGTTAGCGAGGCGTTGCGGTCGGGGTAGACTAAAAGATTGCCGTCGTTATTGTTGTCCGACTCGAGTATCGACAAAATGGGATAGCCGTTTTCGGCACGGGAAATGACCGTCACAAGTTCGGACGGCGAGGAGAGCGGGGGAATGTATGGATACGGCTCTTCGACCTGTATCGAATACTCGTACACGGAGTAGGGCGATATGCCCGGATCTTCAAAGAAGAACTGCTTTATCAGCCTGCCGTCTTCCCCCTTGACATATGTAAAGTGGTCGCCGTCGGTCGACTTTATTGTGGCAATTTTCTGTATGCCGCCGCCCACTTGGAAGTTGTAGTTTCTGTATACATGGAAAGTAGCCGATGCGCTGTGCGGATATGTCCATGTAAGCACGTTTTTCTCGTGGGTAGACATATCATAGTCCTGCTGGAAGTCGTCGGGCAGTTCCGGCGGCTGTTGCACGTCATTTACTATGTAGCTGACGACAGGGATTGTAGAGCCGTCTTCAAACTCGTGGGCATAGGAGAAGATCTTCCAGTTGTAGTAGTAGCCGTAGTCTCTAAACTCCTCGGGCATATTTGTAACAGAGCCTGTAATCTCGGTACCTGTGAGGTTCATTTGCACATAGCCTGACGACGGATTTATCGAGAACTGCGCACCGACAATGCCTATCGAGAGCGCCTGCCCTTTGTCGGACTGCCCCGCCTTACCGCCGCCAAGTGAAAAGTCTATGGCGGCACCGTAGTTGTAACTCTCTTCGACCGAGTCTGTAATTGTAATAGTCTGGTCTTGCGAGCCGTTGCCAAAGTCGAGCCCTGAGGGGTCGTCGTTCCACTGGGCAGTGACATTGAGCCCTGCAGCAGAGCTTGGGTAGGAAGCTGGGTCACCCGGGGTGGAGTTTATTGCAACGCCCCTTACAGGGGGAAGCTCAGCGTAGTCGCCTTGAATGGACTCGTAGTAGTCGAGGTTGAGCACTTGATAGTTTGGCTGGAAGGGGATGGAAATTATCTCGTCTCGCACCTCTCCCGTTGCAACATCTGTAACCTTATACAAATAGTTTTGCGTCGGGATGGAGAAAAACGCAACGGCATCCTCGTCTTGACTTGTGGTAAATGTGAGGGTGTACGACTCCTCCTTTGTGATTAGTTCTTCATACTCATATGTAAAATTAATAGAGGTGTCAAACCCAAATGCTATACCAAAGTTTGCGTATTGACCTTCTATAAACGCACCTACCTCTAAGTCAAAGGCAAAGAGGTCGCCGTTAGCAGAGCCGTTTATCCTGCTCCAAGAGGTGGTGTTTTGCCATGCGTAGTCGTAGCCCGTAACACGGTCGACATCTTCAAAATAAGGGGCGGCGGCAATAATTGCAAGCACCTTTGGGTTTGAATATGTCATGTAGCTGTTGCCTGTGTACTCGATTATAAGGGTGTCCTTGTCCATGTCGAGCTTTAGGGGCTGGGGCGGGGCTGATTGTAACGAGTTTGAAATAGCCGCACCTGCATTCATAACAAATGGATTGTTCGCATCGCCTTTGCTATTACCCTCAATAGTAACGAGGTGCGATGTGACGTTGACTACACTCTGACCTGCACCCTGTGTGCTCACACCGTGGAGAGCGGTCTTTAGCGTTTCGTATCCGTCAAGCCCGATGTGACCTGTAACCGCACCGCTCTCTACATAGGCTATATTGTAAAGTGCCACTGGTCCACTTGCCACCCCATAATTAAACCGCGGCCATGAGCTGCCAAATATTCCGCCCGCTTCATCAAGGGCGTATGCCATACTTATGTCGCCCTCTGTGTAGCGGTAGAGCACACTGTCGACATAGAGCATAACACCGTCTATACCCGCCTCACTGTTTGGCTCAGGCTTTAGTGCGGCTACATTTGCAACCATGAACGGCATGCTGTAGTAAAGCGGATCGAGGCCGTTTGCGCCTTCCCATTGCGGTGCTGACTCTCCTCCTTGACCGTCCGGCCGAGTCACATACTCACCATCTATAACCTTGTAGGTTAAACTCGATGCCATTACAATCTTTTCGCCGTCAAACACATATGTAGCCATAACACGAGAGGTATTTGTCGTTATGTCGTTATAAGGTGAGCCCGCCATGATCAAATCCCCGACACCGTCGCCGTCGACATCGTCAAATGTAAGGCCGACACGAGCGGGGGCTACCTTTATGTCGCCACCCATAAGGGGGAGTTCATCGCTTTTCTCGAGCGCAACAGTCGCACTGCCCCATAGGATAAAGGCCTGCGAAACTGTGTAGTAGTCCGCTACGTTTCCTGGGTTGTTCGTAACAAGGCCTGTTGAAAGTGCAAGGTCGTCTATACCGTCACGATTTATGTCGCCCGCCGCCATAGATACCATGTTTGGCACTAAGTTATGCGGCTTTTCCAGATTATGAGTCCAAAAGCTCTCCCAGTTGCCTAAATTAAGCCAGTTACCGTCACCAACTCCGACCTTCATGCGGTAAAATTCGATGCGGGGGGCTGTGGGGTCGGGGATATATACGGCGATCTCGTCCCTGCCGTCGCCGTCAAAGTCGCCCGCTTCGACCTGCATTAGGTTAAGCCATGGGAAACTACTAAAGGCGACACCTCTGTGGTTTGGGTCGATTTGGTCGCTGTTTGCGTGGCCGCTATTTACCGGAGCTGTTCTTGTAATCTCTTTATTTGCAGAACGAGCACCTGTCTTTGCGTCTACAAGACTGAGCGAAAAGGCTCTGTATTCGCTAAAATTACCTGGATTTGCTCCGGGCATGCCGACATAGGCTACTTCGCCCTCAAGGCCGTCGCCGTCAAAATCGCCCGCAACACCTTGGAAAACATTCATTCCGATAGGGCCAAAGCTTGCCGCTTGTCCACCCTGCGTCATCGGGTCGTGTTCGTTATTGTTATATCCCCACACGGTCGAGGTGCCGATACTCAAATCGGCGAGCTCCCAAAACTGGTTGCCCGTAAGCCTGTCCGTACCGTAGGGGTTTTTTGTGTAGTCTTCGTTGTAGCCTTCGGGCAGCTTGGTAGTGTCAAACCCAAGGACAGAAAAAGCATCGCTTCCCCCGCCCTGAAATTGGTCTACCACCTGCGCATTAGCCACGAGCATGGGCACAAAACTACCCATATGTCCTATTGTCATGGCTGCCACCAGCAATAAGCTAATTACCCGTCTTCTCAACTGCTTCATAGATACTTCCTCCTATTAGTGACATAATGTCTCATGAATATTATATCACGCAAAAAAGGTAAATCTAAATTGTATCAAAAATGTTACAATTTTATGAACATAATTAAAACAAAAAACCCTCCCATACAGAGTTTTCGTAGGGAGGGTAAGCGGCTAAGGGTGCCCGTTAGGACTCCCTTTGGCGTTAAAATCAGCTTTAGCTGATTTTTCAGTTTGGAAAAACACATTTTCTCCAAACTGATCTTCTGCACCTTTTTGCCATTTTTTGTCTTTTTTCCTGTATATGTCTTAATTACTCCTTTGAAAAGCGATATCCGCCACCATAAACAGAGGTTATCTCGTACTCCGATCCCTCTATTTTCTTGCGCAAACGAGAAATGCTGTTTGCCAAACTTCTGGTGTCTTTTATAATCTCCTGTCCCCAAATTTTTCTGTATATTTCCTCCGGTGACATTACCTCGTCTTCTCGTTCGACAAAGAGCTTTAGTAGGGAAAACTGCCGCAAGGTCAGCCCGAGGTCGGTTCCATTTACATATGCACGAACCTCAAATAAATCGAGTGTGAGATTGCCTTTGCTCATAAGCTTTTTTGCTACATCCATCTGCTTTAGCAGCCGTAAAATGCGTACATAAAGCACATCAAACGAATAAGGCTTACCTAAATAGTCGTCACAACCATACAAAAACCCACGCACTATGTCCTCGTCTCGGTTGAATCCTGAAAGCACAAGAACAGGCAGATCAGCATCTTGTTTAATTATCTTTAAAAAATCAAGACCACTGCCGTCGGGCAGCCCTATATCGAGCACAACAAGGTCGAATTTCTCACTAGCCATAAACTCGCTCGCCTCTGCGACCGTCGAGGCAGAGGATACAAAAAAACCTTCCTCCTCAAGCATTGCTTTGTTAAAAGCCTGAATATTTTGATTATCTTCAAGTAGTAATATACTTTTTTTCACTGGACTCTCCCCTCCTGTTGCCCACCGTAGACCGGTATAGTTATCTGCACTCGGGTACCTACCCCACGACTGCTCTCTATTGTAAGCTCTCCGCCGTGCGCTTCGCAGACAGTTTTACATATATGAAGCCCAAACCCTGTGCCACCCGAACCTGAAACACCTCTACGAGTGAGTTCGGGCAAAAGCTCCTCCGGAATACCGATGCCCGTGTCGGAAATTTCAACCGAAATAATACTGCCGCTACAAAGGACGGTAACAGTAATTGTACCATTCTCTGTATGGCGAATTGCGTTTGATAATATATTGTCAAAAACACGCATAAAGCTGTCGTCATCGACAAAAACAAAGGGTAGCTGCTCCGGAATATTGCACAAAATAGTGTTACCTCGGTTTTCTGCCACAAGTCTGTGCGACCTTGCACATCTTGTAAGCATTTCGCCAAGATCTGTTTTGTTCCGATTTTCCCCCGTAGAAATATCGGCCATTTTAAGCATCCCATTGACCATGCGGCCAAGCCTTGCGACCTCGTTTTCTATAATATCGAGGGTGTTGTACAATGCTTCGGATTCTATTTCCTCCTTTTCCATCCTACGAATGGCATAATTTGTGCCCGTCCCTATAACGGTAAGAGGAGTTTTCATCTCGTGGCTCATATCCTGCAAAAATTCGGTCTTCATACGACTTAGACTTTCAAAGTTCTCCGCCAAAGCAAGAGCATAACTGCGCTCTTCCTTTGCCTTTTGAATTGTATGCATTGTTGCGTGAAAAACCGCAAATGTCTGGGTGAGGGCAAAGAGCAGTATGGCATATTCAGCAAGCGATGCTTGAACCCCAAAGAGCGGTCTTCCGTAGAAGTAAAATATATCACTGACAGTCGTATATGTCAAAAGAGCGAACGAAAAAGCGGCAATTTTTTGTTCTAATAGGACTTGCTCTTTGTGGCGATTCTTTTTAATAATATCGACTATTATTGCAGACATATAGTAGAAAATGGAGGCAATGTTAAAAAAGTGAAAGACAAGATACATCCGTGACATTGTATATGTATCTACCACCAGAAAAACTGCGATAAACCCAAATGAAACGGCAAATATTATTTTTCTAACAACATTTGAAGTAGCTCCGGGGAACTGAATTGAAAGAATTTGGCTTATAAGCACCACTCCAAGGGCTATAAAAATATACTCGGTTTTAATGGCAAGTTCCCACTGGATATTTGGGAAAATATCATAAATCACCTTAGTTCCCACAAGCCCGATGCGGATGGCAAAAATGAAACAAACGGCAGAAAATGTCATATTGAGCAGACGGGTATCGTAGTATGAGGCAAGCATTATATGTACCATGCAAAGCAGAGCAAGCAGGCCGATGGAAATAAGTTCGATAGCGCTCTGATAGTTAACAAACCAGCCGACAAGACCTGGCGCTCCTATCAGCATACCCGAATAATAAGAACCTTCACGGTGAACAAAGTTTCCGCCCTGCATTACAAGTTCGATTACACCATTTTTGGGAGTAGTGTCTATTTCGATTTCACCGTATTTTGCAACAAAATCTTCTGCATTGTCAGCAGGCTGACCAAAAGCTCCTCTATGAATTCCGTTTACATAAAGCGATCTTGCGTAGTCACCTGTGATAAAAACACGATAGTATTCATGATAAGGCACAAGTATCTTCAGCCGTACCGTTCGCCCCTCGTTGTGGTCTATGGGGTTTCCTAGTAAAGCCTCATGCTCTCGAGCTTCGAATTGCTCCGGTGTGAGCATTTCTCCCTCAAAATGTTGCAAATCTCCCACGACCGATACCACAGTATTTGAAAAATCGATGTCGGTTAGATCCCAAACTCCTTGGTTTGAATGCACCTCTGTATAATTGACAGACTCGTAACGGTAGATGTTGTCACCGTACCAGAGCAAAACACAGCTGAGCAGCACAGCAGCGAGTGCAACCCATATAAAAATTTTCTTCCTATTGCCGGCCACTTCTACCCCACCTTTTATAATTATCGCAAAATATTGATAATGTCAAATCTCATTGTTTTTATTATAGCTTATTGACTTAGGTTGTGTCAATTGTACAAGGGGCAGACCGATTGGGCAAGCGCTTTGTCATGGGCTTAATATATATAATTTCTAAAGAGGCAGACCGGTTTTTATCATTGCATAGATTTTTTTAATCACAAAAATAGGGCTTTAATATATCCCTTTTGAGATATAAATAAACCCTCTGTTACCTTTATATTATTTTTTGCTAAACATTCTTAAGGGAAAGACCTATAATCTAAACCAAGAACCTAAACCTGCACAGCATTGATATTGCAGGCTTTTTTGTTTAGTCCTATTATTACACAATCATCTATAAGCCGAACCTTAAATGCCGACTTATCGGCAAGTTTTATTTCGACTGCCTCATTTGGTACAAACTTTGGCTCTGTCGTCATAATAGTGCGACCGGCGGCAGACTGCGGCAGCTCGTCTATCGCCCGCTCCCTCTTGTTCTCGTTTTCGATGTTGGGGAGCACCAAAGACTCCATAAATCTCTTAACAAATGTTGATTTTCCCGTGCGCACAGGGCCTACTACGCCCACATATATATCCCCATCTGTGCGCCTTGCTATATCGTCGTAAATACTGTATTTATCCATGACAACCTCCGTTTTTTCCTTTTGTGCGAAGTAGTAATAGTGCAGTTATAAAGAAAATGGCGACCGCAAGTGCTACATATTCCGCCATATCATATAGGTAATACTCAAGAGAAGGGTATACAAGGTTTCCCCCAAATATTATAAAGGTTGCGGCAGATATTACAGAAAACGCTCTGCCGCCTATTCTCTTTTTGAAAATATACCCCTCAAGCAGTGCTATGCTATTTGCTATCGTCATGCCTATAATTGCGCCAATAAAAATATAGAGCGATGACGAAGGGTTTGCCGCTGTTAAGGCAATTATTGCAACTGACGATTTATCTGCCATTTCTGCGCTTGCAAACAATGTGAATATCTCGGGTATGCCGCTAACCCTTTTAAAGCTTTTATCTTTTATGCCACTTTGAATGGGTGACAGGACATTTACAGCAAGTGCTATCAGCGCAAGACCGCTCGCAAGGCGCATTGTTTCGATATCAAACAGATAAGCAGCTCCCCTCCCTACGCTGACGTTAAGCAGGGTTAGCGTCATTATGGCAAGCGAGATGCCTGCCGAAATTTCGGTTATCTTATGCCGCTTTGTTAGGCTCGATGTAAGTGCTTTAGAGCTGTCTGTCATCTCGGCGAGAAATACCACAGTAAGTGCAGAGAGCAAACTTGTTATCATCTCGGAATTATCAATGGCGACGGCATATCGTTAAGGCTCTCTATCCCATTTGCAAGAAGAATATCGCCTGTCGGCACAAGATATCTCTTGCCTACCTCCCAAGCGGTCTCGCCTGTTGTGGGGTAGTAGAGTGTAACACCGCTACACTTTTCGCCCTTCGCAAGAAGTGGCCCCATTTGAACAGATGATATAATGCTCTTTGGGCACTTTGTTCTGCCAAGACCCGAGCAAACGATGTCTGCTGTTACAGTAATATCGCCCGATGTGCCTATTCGATAGTCGACCGCCTCGACAGCGCAGTGACCTTGGAATGTCGCATCTATTATTGGCGCTCCTTCATCACTTTTGCAGGCAGATTCGAACTTTGTGCTTCTGTCTATCGCTGTTATATCGCCGTTTATATCCTTTACAAGAAAAGATACAAGAAGGTCGCCCTTAAATATCGGGTCGCCGTTTTTGACCATGGCGTTCTTTACATCGGCAAATGCCTCCACTGCGAAAATTTCCGTAATGTTAGGCAGGTTAAATGTATCGCTTACCTGTGTGTTACATCTGTACTGCTCTATATTTTCGGGATATACCGTTATACTCTCTGCCTTTATCTCGTTTTTGGAGGAATAAACATCGCTTGCAACCGCCATATCGTTCTTACTGTACACATTTGCATCTACTATGCTATCTATGTGTATCGACAAACTGCGATTTTCTCCCATGGCATCTTCCATAATCCCATGCGTTATGTCTAAGATGCCAAAGGTCATACTGCACATGTCCCCTTCTTTTGCACCTTCGCACTCGATTACCTCGTTAAATGGCACTCTCTTTGTGTACTGCTCTATTTTTCCCGTTTCAAGTTCGCTGATATATAGGCAGGTCACTGTCGCTTCGCCCTTCATTACAATGCGGTTTGTCACAACCTTGTATTCAACGGCACGAATTTCACCGTCGCACCTTAACATGCGTTCGATGTCTGGCGCACCTTGGGGCATTTCGATCATTTCTTCTATTGCAAATTCTTTAACCATGCCGCCTGCATACCTTGCAAAGGCCATGTGCTCGCTCATAACTTCAAGAGAGCCGTCCATGTCAAAGTTTGGGCTTATTATGTCGCACTGCTTGGTTTCTTCTGCTCCAATACTGCCCTTTAGCTCGCATATAAGCTCCATCTTGCGCTCGGATATAGGGCGACAGGTTACACCGCTCATGTTTATGTTGCCACGTATCCTATCCCCTTCCTTTATTTCGCTGTTTGCCTCCTCGATGACTAAAGGCATACGCACAAAGTGGGATTGCAAATTGCCCTCAGACGGCATGTAGAGCACAATGCAATCTATGCGCCCTTCAATTAAAAACGCTCCGTTCATTGCCTTAATTCTTGTTACCGTTGCCCTTGCATCTACCCTAATAATTCTATGTACATCAGGTAAATATTCGGGTAGTGTGCTCTCAATACTGCTCGCACCCTCCACAGCCTTTGTTAAAAATGTGGAGTTGTATTCAAGCTTAACCGTTGTTACGGTCTCCATACTCTAATCGCTCCTTCCGCTAATAGATAGGGGTCAGCCCTATATCTGATTATATGGGACGAGCGGTTATAATATGAATGCTTGTTTTGTCTATTGTAATTTTTATTTTGCGGCGCTATAAGATTTCTTATTACATATACTATTGCTTCCAAGCACCTTGTTCAAAGAAAATAGATGGTTTTTATGTGTTGATTAGTATTTTTAGTGAATAATAATCAATAATTTTACAATAAATGAAACTGCATTTTTCATCATTTTCAATGATATAAGTTGCGCTTTTACAATAAATTTACAAATTTTCTTAAAATAGCATTTACTTTTTGTAGTAAATGAGATATTATTAAATTATAGCGTTTTTAAGAATATTAAGTATAATAAGGAGAAGTCTAATGAAAAAAGCAGAAGTCGGTGAAAAAAAATACAAGCGCATATCTTCGCAGTTTAATATTCTGATAGCCGTCATGACGACAATTATTGTATCTGTTATGATTGTTATAAGTGGATTTATGACAGCCACTAATGTAACGGGCGAGCTTACAGACCAATGTATAACGGCAACAAATCTTCTTGAGTATGAACTAAGCCTTCATGAAGTTGCCGCTATGAAGGACAAAACGGAGGTTTTGGAACGACTTAAATCTATAACAGGGTGCGAGTTTACAATATTTGACGGCGATGTTAGAGAGTTTACTACAATAGTTATTGATGGCGAGCGTGCAGTAGGCACAACTCTTGACCCTGTGATTGCAAGTACCGTTTTAACAGAGGGAAAGCCATACATCGGTGAAGCTGCTATTTTAGGTGAAAGTCATATCACTTCTTACATGCCGCACTATGAAAACGGCAAAATTACAGGTGTAGTTTTTGCTGGAATTTCGAGCAGTGCTAACGACGACGAGATAAATTTTGCCCTTACTGTATCGATGTTTGTTGGAATAGCTCTTATACTTATTGTTTGTATTATCTGCAAAATTGTTATCGACAAATCGGTTGCAAAGCCCCTTGCCATTGTAATGGATGCTGCAAACAGAATTACTGTCGGCGATATGAGCTTTGACCTCGATGTTAAGTCAAATACCGAAATCGGTCACCTTGCTGATTCTTTTAATTCCATGAAGGGCACACTTTCGTCTCTTAACGAAGTTCTTGTAGATATGCTTGGCAAGATGGCGAAGGGTGACTGGAATGTAGACATAGGCGACCCCAAAATATATGTAGGCGATTGGAGAGGTCTTTATAACTCGGTAAGCGAAATGACAACTTCTGTTCGCAATGCGCTGTCACAGGTTGCGACCTCTGCCGGCATGATATCTTCGAGCATACAACAAGTATCCTCAGGCTCGCAGGCCCTTGCAGACGGTGCTACACAACAAGCAGCCAGTGTAGAAATACTCTCTCAAAACCTACAAGATCTTTCGGTTCAGGTTGCAGACAACTCTACTAACACTAAAAAGGTTAACGACATTGCGATAGTTTCGGGCGAAGTAACAAGTTCAACGCTCGACGACATGAAGCAGATGCTTTCTGCCATGAGTGAAATATCGGGAACGTCTGAGAACATAGAAAAGGTAATTAAGGTCATAGATGATATTGCCTTCCAAACAAATATTCTTGCCCTAAACGCAGCTGTCGAGGCAGCACGTGCGGGTAGTGCGGGTAAGGGCTTTGCCGTTGTAGCTGATGAGGTTCGTAATCTGGCACAAAAATCTTCCGAGGCGGTAAAGAGCACGTCACAGCTAATCGAGCGTTCGATTAACGCTGTTAAGGTTGGCGAGGGCATAGCACAGAAGACAAATACCTCCTTTGAAGACCTTGCTAATAAGGTTTCTCAGATGGTAGTTACCATCAACGAAATATCAAATGCAACACAAGAGCAGGCAGAGGGAATCAAGGAGATTTCGAGCAGTATAGACCAAATATCCTTGGTTATTCAAACAAATACTGCCACAAGTGAAGAGAGTGCCGCTACAAGCGAAGAACTTGCCGCACTTGCAAACAACCTACACTCGCTTGTTGAGCAATTTAAACTTTAAATGATAGCCTTATAAAGGCAAAAAACGGGAGGTCATAATGACCTCCCGTTTTTATTATTAAACTACAAAGTTTGTGTAAGAACCTCTACTCTTACCTAAGTTCCACTATCGTAACCCCCGAGTCGCCCTCGCCGTAAACACCGGGGCGGAAGGCTTTGACGTGTGGGTGGCCTTTTAAATAAGACCATACGGCAGAGCGCAGAGCGCCTGTACCTTTTCCGTGAATTACCGTTATGCTCTCGAGCCCTCGCATCGATGCCTCGTCGAGATATTTGTCGAGCGCAAAACATCCATCTTCGCCGTTTTGCCCTCTTAGATCTATCTCTGCACGCATCGAGACAATTTCTTTGTCGCCCGATCCCCTTCGTGCCGAGACGAGCTTTTCCGTTATCTTCTTTTGCTCGTCTACAAGTTCGAGGTCTTTAAGTTTCACCTTTGTCTTTATAATGCCTGCCTGCACTTGCAGGTTGCCGTTCGAGTCGGGCAGTGTTAGCACTTCGGCTATTTTGTCTATACTGCGAATACGCACGCTGTCTCCGATTTTTAAGGCTCTCGGCAGTACGTATTCTTTATCCTCACGCTCTATAACAGGATTTGCGGCATCGGCCGCACTGTTTATGCCCTTTCTTAGCGCCGCCCTTGCTTCGGATAGCCTTGCGCCAAAATCGGGTGAGTCCTTTTGCTTTTTAAGCTCGTTTAGCTCGTTCATTGTACGGTTGTACATCTCCCTTGCCATGGCTACAAGCCTGCGTGCTTCGGCAGTTGCCTTTTCAAGTTCACGCTCTGTCTTTGCCTGAAACTCCCTGCGCTCCTTTTCAAGGCGAGAGCGTTCTGCCTGTGCGCCGTCGTTAGTCCTGCGAAGTGCCGCAAGCTCTCCTTCAAGCTCCTGACGACGAGCTTCTACTTGCTCCATTACGTCCTCAAAGCGAAGTGCATCACCGCTTGTAAGCTCCTTTGCTCTGTCTATAATCCCTTCATCAATTCCAAGACTCGAGGAAATTGCATATGCGTTGGACTTACCCGGCATTCCCGTTATAAGTTTGTATGTCGGGCGGAGCGTTTTAACATCGAACTCGCACGATGCATTTTGCACCCCCTCCGTTGTAAGGGCAAAGAGCTTTAGCTCGGGATAATGGGTCGTCGCAACTATCTTTGCCCCTTGCGCCCTCATGCGTTCGAGTATTGCTGTTGCAAGGGCGGCACCCTCTACGGGGTCTGTGCCGGCTCCGAGCTCGTCTAGCAAGATAAGGCTGTTTTTGTTGTCTGTTGCAAGTATATCTACAATCGTTCTCATATGACCTGAAAATGTCGAAAGCGACTGCTCTATGCTCTGCTCGTCTCCTATGTCGCACAGTATATTTGTAAATACCGCCACATGAGAATTTTCAGCCGCAGGCACATGAAGTCCTGCCGCCGCCATAAGGCAGATTAACCCTGTCGTCTTAAGCGAGACTGTCTTACCGCCTGTGTTCGGGCCTGTTATAACAAGCGTGTCGACACTGTTCGACAGTGCAATGTCGATAGCTACAACTACCTCGGGCGCTATTAGTGGGTGACGTGCCCTTTTAAGGTCTACGTTGCCTTCGGTGTTTAAAACCGGACGTACCGCCTCTTGCACCCTCGCAAGCCTGCCTTTGGCAAATGCAAAGTCTATCTCCACAAGTAGGTCGTAGTCGAGCATAATGTCGTCGGACCTTAGAGCAACAAGGGCAGAGAGCTCTGCCAAGATGCGCTCTATTTCCTCTGCCTCTTTTACCTTTAGCATCTTTATTTCGTTATTGGCCTCTACGACCGCCATAGGCTCGATAAAGCAGGTCGCACCAGAACCTGACATATCGTGCACAAGTCCCGGAACATCGCCCCTGTGCTCGGCTTTAACAGGGAGAACAAACCGATCTCCCCTTATTGTAACAATTTGGTCTTGCAGATATTTTTGATAGCTCGGCGAGCGTATCATCCTTTGGAGGGTGTCACGCACCTTTTGCGATGCCGCCATTGTCTGCCTTCTTATCTTGGCAAGCTCGGGAGATGCTCTGTCTGCCATTTCTTCTTCGCTTAATATCGAAGAAAGAATTGTTTCTTCGAGCGTTTTTTGCGGAGTAAGCAGATTGAAAATCTCCCTAAGCGATGGGGCATCTTCGCAATCTTCTGCAATATATGTCTCGCACTGCCTTGCAGATTTTAAGACCGCCGCAATGCGGAGCAGTTCGAGCATCGAGAGCGTTGCCCCTTTTTTGGAATGGGATACCGCCTCTGTAATGTCCTTAATTCCGCTCGTTGGGGCACTTCCCTTACGTGCTATTAGGGTAAATGCCTCTGCCGTTCTAACTTGACGCTCCTCTACCTCTTCGAGGTATGGCGACGGTGTTAGCTCGCTCGCCTTTTTGCGTGAGCCGTCGCAGGAGCATTTTTCTATAAGCAGATCGAGCACTCTGTTAAACTCGAGCGTTTTATATGTCTTTTGCATTAGTTTTGTCATCTATTTCCATTAGTCCTTTCTATTTGCGACCGATTTGTAAAAATTAAAGGTATCGAATTTTCTTGCAAGCTGATTTACGGCATAGTCTGCCGTAATATCGGCAAACACCAAAGGAAGCCCCTCGGACAGTTTAAACATGTATAACTGCTTTGGGTTACAGCATGTTACATACTCCATAGCATTTATAACGGCCGTCGGCAGTTTGGTTGCATAGGGTGCACAGGCAGTGCAAACAAGGCCTCCGTCGAGCGGTGAAAAGGAGTAGTTTTGCGAGTTGTTGCCGCATTTTATACAGTCTGTCAAATGTGGCAGATAACCTGCCTCGGCAAGTGCTCTCAACGTGTAGGCGGCAATGATACTATCTATACTTGTTATCGCTCTCGACAGTGCAAATAATGCATTTAAGGTCAGCCTTAGCAGATTGTCGTCGTCCTGCCCTTCTACCGCTAAAGAGGAGCATAGCTCTACTACATACCCTGCCGCTCCAAGTGCCGATATATCTTTTCTTAGGTCGAAAAAAGACTCTGTAATGTCTGCCTGTTTAACTGTATATTTATCGTCCTTTTTGTTTAGCGTATAACTGCCATAGCTAAAGACCGAAGATGCGTGGAGCAGTGGGCTTTTTATCTTTCCAGCTCCCCTTGCCCAGCACCAAATAAGCCCTTCGCCCTCTGCAAGAATTAGTATGCTCTTGTCTGCCTCGCCGACAGGCACCGTTCGCAAAACAAGTGCATTGGTTGTTATATACATCAGTTGTCTTTATATCCTACCGAACGCAAAAAGCGCTCGCTGTTTCGCCACGACTCTCGCACCTTTACAAATATTTCAAGGTATACCTTGCAGTCGAGGAGCATCTCAATTTCATACCTTGCGGCAGAGGCAATCTTCTTAAGCATAGCGCCCTTTTTGCCGATAACTATGCCCTTGTGCGACTCCTTTTCGCAGTAGATAACGGCCTTAATATCTACCATGCCGTCCTCTCTCTCCTTAAACTCCTCAACTTCAACAGCAAGACCGTGAGGCACCTCTTTGTTTAGGCTTCTAAGTGCCTTTTCCCTTATAAACTCCGCCACCATCTGGCGCTCCGTTTGGTCTGTATAGGCATCTTCGGGGAAATATGCAGGGCCTTCGGGCATCATTGCTATTATCTTTTTCGACAGATCTTCTACACCTGTGCCACGTTCCGCCGACAGTAGCATAATTTCTTCAAACTCGTAGAGTTTGGAGTAGCTGTCTATTATTGGAAGTAGCGTGGGGCGCTCTACCGTGTCTATCTTGTTTATTACAAGTATAACCGGATAACCGCTATCCTTTGCACGCTCGAGCACATTTATCTCCACATCTTCTATAACCTCTGTCGGCTCGACAATAAGTAGTACGAGGTCTACATCACGAAAGCCCGAATTTGCTTCTCTCATCATGTAGTCTCCAAGTTTTGTCTTGGGCGAGTGAAGCCCCGGTGTGTCGAGGTATAGAATTTGCGTGTTATCTATATTGGCTATGCCTAAAATTCTGTTTCTTGTGGTCTGCGGACGGTTTGCAACGATGGCGACCTTCTGCCCGACCAGTCTATTCAAAAGTGTCGACTTTCCTACATTTGGTTTGCCAACAATGCCAACTATTCCCGAATTTGTTATTCCCACAGTTTCATTTCCTCCAATTCCTTTATATATTGCTCTTGCTTGTCTGTCATTATAGCGTCGTCCTCCTCTGTCATGTGGTCGTAGCCGAGCAGATGGAGGGTTGAATGTATTATCATGTAGCAGAGCTCGTACATATAAGGTAGCCCATGCTCCCCTGCTTGATATGCAACTTGCTTGCAGTCTACCGCTATGTCGCCAAGCTCTTTATGTGGCGAGGGTGACGGCATAGCATCTCCGCTTTCTAGTGGGAAGGAAAGCACATCTGTTGTTTTGTTAATCCCTCTGAATTTATGGTTTAACTCCCTTACAACCTTTGGATTTGTAAGCATGATCGAAACGGAAAAGCGCCCCGTCATACCCTCTTTTTTAAGGGTGTGCAGGCAGGCAATGCGCACTGCATTTTTTTCAAAGAGGCTGCCTCTAACCTTTCCTCTGCCCTTGTTTTTTATATATATCATTAATTTCCCTTCCTCTTAGCCGCTTTTCTCTTTTTATTTTCTTCGTCTCTTTCATATGCCTTTATAATGCTCTGCACCAGCCTATGACGTACAACATCTCGCTCGCTTAGGCGCACAATGCCTATATCGTCTATACCCTTTAGCACAATTTCCGCATCGGCAAGTCCACTCCTTGTGCCCGACGGCAGATCGACCTGCGTTACGTCTCCGTTTATGACCGCTTTAGAGCCCGATCCAAGTCTTGTTAAGAACATTTTCATCTGCTCTGTCGTTGTGTTTTGCGCTTCGTCTAAAATTATAAAGGAATTTTCGAGCGTGCGCCCTCTCATATATGCCAATGGCGCTACTTCTATTGCGCCACGTTCCATATGCTTTTGGAAGCTCTCTGCTCCGAGCATGTCGAAAAGGGCATCGTATAATGGGCGCAAATATGGGTCTATCTTACTTTGCAGATCTCCCGGCAAAAAGCCGAGGTGCTCGCCTGCTTCTATTGCAGGCCTTGTTATAATAATCCTATCTACCTTCCGCTCTCTAAAATGAGCAACGGCAAGCGCTACCGCAAGATATGTTTTACCTGTACCGGCAGGCCCTACTCCAAGAACTATTGTGTTTTTGTGTATCTCGTCGATGTATTTTTGCTGACCGACCGTCTTAGACTTTATCGGTTTGCCCTTTACGGTAATGCAAATGACATTAGAACCAAGAGAACGAAGCTTGTCCGCCTCCCCCTCTCTTACCATTTGAAGAACATAGGAAACACGAGCAGCATCTATCGTCTCGTTTCGTGAGGCAAGTGTTAGAAGGTTTTCAAGCGTTCTTGTTGCTATGTCGCAGGCCTCTATATCACCCATAACCTTAACTTCGCCGTCTCTAAAGACAATGCTTACACCAAGCTCCTTTTCTATTATCGACACATTGCTGTCGACACTGCCGAGCACATGGGCAATTTCCTCCATGCGTTCAAAGTCTATAACTCTTTCTGTTATCATATATTCCCTCTCAAATTCCTAAACTTTTATTTAAAATATTATTAGCTATCAGTAAAGCGGTATCGGCTCTCCTATTTCTTCTATTATCTCGATTTCGAATGTAAGTGTCATACCGCTATCGTCTGTCTTTATCTCGTGAACTACATCGACTATCTCGACCTCTTGCCCCACCGTCTCCACCGTTTCGGCAAGTTTCTCAAGGCAGAGTGATTTTAGCTCCTCGTCTGTTTGAACTCGTGTTAAAAGCTCCACTTCGCCAAACATTTCGACAGTGAGCGTTATAGGAATATTGACCCCAAATACCGTCGGGGCATACTCATTTACTATTCTATCATATTCTACCCATGGAATTCCACTGTTTATGTAAAGTTTTATATCCCCAAAGGGTAAATTTAATGTATATCTTGATTTACTTTCCCCTGTATATATCCTCGCAGTGGCCTCTCTGCTCGCAGTTATTACTCCATGTCGCCATGTGCGACCTGTTATTTTTGCATCTGCCGCAACAAATCTTGTCTCTCCCGTCTCGCTTGCAATCTCGCCCGAGACCAGTATATCCCCCCGTTGCACTACATCTCCCCTTGCTACAAGTGTAGTGCCTTTAAATACATCTATGCTCTCTATAACACCGTCCTTAGCCGCTGCTATCGAGCGCAGACCTTCAGGGGTCAGAAAATCGGGCACAGGCACACGTTCTCTTATTTCGACAGTCGCCTCGACCCCCTTTATGTTTATTGCAATAAAGGAGAGTTCTTCCATGTCTATCATGGCAAGGCGAGATACTTCGGTTACGTCTATCCCGTCAATATATGCCCCTCTTTTTACCCCGTGCTGCTCGAGCACAGATAACAGGGCCTCTTGATCGACATCGACACCCCCTACAATTTCTATATCCCACAAAAATAAATTTGCTCCATATATGGCAAGCACAAAAATAAGTCCTCCGAACCACAGCGCCGTGCGACCTTTATATCTGTTATATACAAAGGGTAGCCCACTGCGCCCTACCACCTTAACCCGAACCCCTGCCGCCCTTGCCGCTCTGCGAAGATGCGAAAAGAGAGATGCCCTTACCGTAAAGAACATCTCGCCCTCTCTGCGTTCTATATCCCATATGCGTATGCCGTCTCTCGAAACAAGGTTTATAAATCGCTCTATAAAAACACCTCTAACACGCACTCTTGCAGCGCCATTTAAGAGCATAAGAAATTTATTTAACATTATTTAAACTCAACCCTCACAATCTCGCCTCTTATCACTGCGGCGCTCGGCGTTACTCCGCCTAAATCGAGCCCGACCCCCGTCACTTCAAGCAAAACGCTACCTGCAAGAAGGCGTACAAATTTATCGTCGTAGTCGAGCACTCCCCTATGACCGTCTATAAAGAGCTCCCTATTGCCCGACATCTCGATTTTCGGCAGACCCGATACTGCCTCCCAAGGCAAATCAAGCCCATTTACGATTTCATTTTTAAGCCGCCACTTCTTTTTCATATATCCACCTCCGTTTTACTATAATGTTATGAGAAGGTGCCTTTATATATGCTGTGTGACTTTTGTATAAAGCCCCATCGACCATTACAAAAATGGAGGTTTAAAATGGTTATTTTAGCTGTTATCATTCTAATTCTACTCCTTCCCGATCTGTCGGCCGCCGCCGTTTTAAAATCGGGCGCACTTGCAGTTACCGTCGTTTTACCCTCGCTCTTTCCAATGCTCGTTTTATCGTCGCTATTTACATCGTCAAACACATCAAAAAAGCTAAGCCCCACACTATCCTGTCTTGCAATTGGGCTTGTAGCCGGCTTTCCCGTTGGGGCGGCCACTGTGCAAAACTATGTGGAAAATGGGGATATCTCGGAAGATAGAGCATCGCTTATGCTCCCTTGGTGCAACAACGCAAGCCCCTCTTTTGTGGTCGGCTTTGTCGGCGCTTCGCTTTGGGGTAGCGTGCAGGTAGGCTGGATTTTGTATTTTTGCCATGTGTTATCGGCTATTTTACTTGCGTTTTTTATGAGCAGAGGGCAAAAGAGAGAAGTTTTTCAAAGGCATGTCCTAAAGCAGTCCTTTTCAAGCTCACTTACTCAAGCCGTCAAAAGGGCGGCAACTTCTTGCATTAATATAACGGCTTTTATTGTGTTTTTCGGTGTCGTTGTGGCAATAATCGAGCACTTTTTTGGCGCTCTGCCCTCCCTCTTAATCGGAACGATCGAGCTAACCCAAGGGGTGGCACGGGCGATGGGTATGGGCGAGATGCCACGAATTGTACTGGCTGTTCAGGCGGCTATATTGGCATTTGCAGGCTTTTCGGTGCTCTTCCAAGTTCGCTCTGTCACGACAGTTTCCATGAAATACTACCTCCCATGTAAGATAGTGCAAAGCGGCGTTGCAGCGGCTCTTACATATGCCGCCTTTACATTTTTCACAGCGACGCACCCCGAAACAATTGCGGTAGTAGGTGCACCTTTGGCGCTCTCGCCACTCGGTCTTGCCCTAAGCGGAGTTATTATTATTTTATATCTATTTTTGTAGCCGGTTTAGTTATTTCAAATTTTTTGTGTCCAAAAACGCAACTATGTTAATTCTTTTTGTGTATACTATTGCTAATTTTTACATAATGTTATATAATATTCGGGTCAGCAAAGGGGTGATATATGAATAGCTTATAAGTGTAAAGCGCCGGTGCCGCAAATGCGGCGGACGAGGTGAGAGTTTATCGAATTTTCGGCGGATGCTCTCCGGCTTAACTTGCAGTCGTTATAAGGCATACAAATTGGGCGGCAACGTCAAGACAAAGATGCTTTTTGCAAGGGGCAACAAACAAATAAGGCTGAATATTTTTATACCCGACGGCAAAAACACGGGCACGGGCAACAAAAAATATTTATATAAGGGGTTTATTTTTTATGTGCGGAATTATGGGATATGTTGGCAAACAAAGATGTGCCAACATTTTACTTGAAGGATTAAAAACACTTGAATACAGAGGATACGATTCGGCAGGTCTTGCCTTTTTTGAAAATGGTGAGATACAAGAGGTCAAGGCGGCAGGTCGTATTGGCAACTTAGAGGAGAGAATGGCAGGCAGACTTGATGCCGAGACATTTTGCGGCATAGGCCACACACGCTGGGCAACACACGGCGGCCCGACAGACGAGAATGCTCACCCTCATTGCAGTAACTCCATTGCATTGCTACATAACGGAATTATCGAAAACTATCTCGAGCTAAAAGAGATGCTTCTAAAAGAGGGTTATACATTTAAATCGCAGACCGATACGGAAACTGCCGCCCATCTAATCGATCTTTGCTACAAAGAGACAAATAATTTCTTAGATGCCGTTATTATGGCGCTCGGTAAAATTAAGGGCACATATGCCTTTGGTATAATATGCAAAGACGAGCCCGACAAGCTTATATGCGTAAGGCAGGAAAACCCTCTTATAGTCGGTCTTGGCGACGGCGAGAACTTTATGGCGTCCGACCTTCCTGCATTCATTAAGTACACAAAGAGCTACTTTGTTATGGAACCGGGCGAGATCGCCATTGTAGAGGCAGATAAGGTCACCGTTTGCGACTTTGAGAAAAACGAGATTAAAAAGGAAATAATGGAAGTAACGTGGGATTACGGTGCGGCCGAAAAGGGCGGATACCCTCACTTTATGATTAAAGAAATTAACGAAACACCTTCCATTCTACGTACTACAATGGGTCCTCGTATGAAGGACGGCATTGTAGAGTTCGACGAGAGCGAGCTTCCCGACGAGCTACTGAAAAATTGCAAATCTATAACAATTCTCGCCTGTGGCAGTGCAATGCACGCAGGTATGGTTGCGAAAAATGTTATCGAAAGCATGTGCCGTGTTAAGGTAGATGTGGAAATAGCATCGGAATTTAGAACAAAAGAGCCGCTTTTAACTCCCGATGATCTTGTTGTTGTTATCTCCCAGTCAGGCGAAACGCTCGATACTCTGGGGGCTCTTAAGATAGCAAAGAAAAAGGGTTGCAAAATACTCTCTGTTGTAAATGTTGTGGGATCTTCCATAGCTCGTGAGTCAGATCATGTTGTATACACATGGACAGGGCCGGAGATTGCCGTTGCGACTACAAAGGCATATTCCGCTCAGCTTGCCATTGGGTATATGATTGCCGCTCGTATGGCATTTGTAAGAGGACTTATGACAAAAGAGCAGCTTGCAAGCTTTACAGATAAGCTCGGAAAACTGCCCGACATGTGCGCAGACCTTATTGCAAGAGAGGACGAGTTTAAGGAAATAGCGGAAAAATACAAGCACTACGAAGACATGTTCTTCTTAGGCCGTGGGCTCGACTATGCACTTGTAATGGAGGGCAGTCTTAAGCTAAAAGAAATTTCCTACATGCACAGCGAAGCATACCCTGCGGGCGAGCTAAAGCACGGTACAATCTCGCTTGTAACAAGCGATGTGCCTGTTGTCTCTGTTATTACACAGACAGATCTTGCAGACAGAATGGTATCCAACACAAAGGAAGTTAATGCAAGAGAGGCAAGAGTGCTTGTAATTTGTAGGGAAGACGTTAAGGAAGCCCTATATTTTGCAAACGACATTATAACAATTCCAAACTTCGACGATATGCTAATGGCTTCACTTGCCGTTATACCCTTACAGCTTATTTCCTATCACATTTCCGTTATGAGAGATTGCGACGTAGATAAGCCGAGAAACCTTGCAAAATCGGTAACGGTTGAATAATTTAGTGCCAAAGGGTGCTACAATATATGTAGCACCCTTAAATTTCAGATTTTTTTAAGACTTCCGAAAAAGGACAGTATAATTTTTATGGGAATTTTCAAAAGCAAAAAGACAATATTTTCAAGAGAGATTCGACCTGCCTGCATGTATTGCCGATTTGGCCGTAGCGTAGCAGGGACAGAAGATGTAAGTTGCCCTCGCAAGGGGGTTGTGGCGCAGGACTATTCCTGTCGCCGCTTTGAGTATGATGCGACCAAAAGAGTGCCTATGAAAAAGGCAGCTCTGCCCGAATTTAAGGACGAGGATTTTACACTGTAACAAATGATGAAGCGACTATCCGTATTTGTATTTATTTTTGCATTTATAATGTCTGTAACAGCGCCAATAGGCGCAGCCTTCTCTCACCCGACAGTGGCGAGTAAGTCTGCGCTTGTTATTGCGCCCGATACAGGGGACATAATATATAGTTATAACGACTTAGAGCGCCGCTCCCCTTCTTCGCTTGTAAAACTTATGACAGCACTTGTCGTGCTCGACAATGTGCCCGATTTGGAAGTGGAAGTAACGGTATCTGCACAGGCCGTTGCCGATCTATCGGGCTTTGCCGTCGCCTCGCTTAGGGAGGGTGAGATATTATCGGTCGAGGATCTTTTGTATTGCCTACTCCTCCCCTCCGGTGCAGATGCCGCAAACGCTCTTGCAGAATATGTCGGCGGAGATCTTACATCGTTTGTCGGCATGATGAATGAGTATGCCTCAAAACTCGGCATGAACAGTACAAATTTTGCAAACCCTCACGGTGGCGAAGATGAAGCGCAGTATTCCACAGCGGCAGACCTTGCCATACTCGGCACTCATGCCATAAAAAACCAGCAATTAGCTGACATTGTTGACATACAATATAAGCGTATACCAAGAACAAACTTATATAACGAGCGGCATTTTTACTCGAACAATGCCCTTGTAGTTTCAAGCGCTGACCGCCGAGAGGTAGAGGATTATTACTACCGCTACGCAACAGGACTTATGACCGGCTACTCCCCAAGTGCAGGTCAGAATATTATTGCCTCCTCGACAAGAGACGGGCTTACACTTATTACGGTCGTGCTCGGCGGCACACCCGACGAGGTGACAGGGCTTGACGGGCATTACACCGATGCGATTAACCTTATGAACTGGTGCTACGAAACATACGGGCTAACAACGGTACTCGACAATTTAGAGCCTGTTTCGGAAGCCCCTATCGGTCTATCAGGTCTTACCGACACGATAACGCTTGTAGCCCCTGTCGAATATAAGGCAATAATACCGAGCTCTATCGATCCGAGCGAGCTAACTCGAGAGGTAACGGTTGACGAGAGCATAGAAGCACCTATTACAAAGGGCGATAAACTTGGCACTGTCACATTTTCGTACGACGATGTTGTATATGGTAGCAGTCCTCTCGTTGCACAATCTGATGTCGAACGTAGTTTTCTGCTCTTTGTTTTAAGCAGAATAACAGATTTTTTATCAAGCCCTTGGGTATATTTATCAATATCTGCATTAGTTGCACTTGTAATTATGTATGCCATTTTTATGATAAGGCATAACAAAAAAAGAAAACGAGGTGGCAAATACAGAGGGTAGATACATCTATAAAGAAAAAAACTTTGCAACGTGATTTTAACATACTGTTCTATTGACTTTTTTAGTGCAATTTGTTATAATTTATTTTATAATTTTAGAAAAATCGAAAGGTTTTCACCATACCTATATGGACTTAAATTTGTTAGATACAGACGATAGCGGCCCCTATTTATGCTCGAATTTGTTTACTTTTTCGAGGCATTTTGAGGTGTTGCCATCAAAAAACAATAGAATATTAATCGAAGCTAAACACGGCATTACCGCTTGTGTTTAGTTTTGTTTTTTATTAATAATTAAAAGGAGAACACAAATTATGGCAGACCCTGATATTCCCATTTTGCTGGCAATTATTTTTTGCATAGCGCTGTCGGCTTTTTTCTCGTCGACCGAAACGGCATTTTCCAGCCTTAACAAAATTAGGCTAAAAAATCAAGTTAAGAACAACGTGAAAGGCGCAGCTCTTGCATACGAAATGTCGGAGAAATTCGACAAGGTTTTGTCGACTATATTAATTGGAAACAACATTGTAAATATAGTGTCGGCCTCCCTTGCAACGGTATTTTTTACCCAGATTATGGTCGGCAACGAATCGGCCGCCATTACACTGTCGACAGTTGTGATGACAATTACCGTTTTGATCTTCGGCGAGATTACCCCAAAGACACTTGCAAAGGAATTTCCCGAAAAATTCGCTATTGCCAGCGCACCGACACTTCGCTTTTTCATGATAATACTAACGCCGCTAAACTTCCCTTTTACTCTATGGAAGAAACTACTAAACAAGATCTTCAACTTTAAAGAGCAGCCGAGCGTAAGCGACGAGGAGCTTATTACAATTGTTGAAGATGCCGAGGAAAAGGGTGGTCTTAATGAATACGAGAGCACACTTATTTGCTCTGCCATCGGATTTGACGACAGAGAGGTTGCCGATATTATGACCTCTCGCCCTGATATAGAGGCCGTCGATGTAAGTCTTTCGATGGAAGAAATAAGAAATTTTTTCTACGAGCACGAGTTTTCTCGCCTTCCTGTTTATGATGGCAATATAGATCGTGTATTAGGCTTTGTGCATCAGCATGATTTTTACAGAGCTCTGCACGAAGGGGCGACAAGTGTTGAGGGCATTATAAACCCGATTGATGATACAATTTCCACCGCTAAGATTTCCGACCTATTTAGAAGACTGCAAAAAAGCAAGTCTCACATTTGTATTGTTGTAGACGAGTTTGGCTCTACCATGGGAATTGTTACAATAGAGGACATTATAGAGGAGCTTGTAGGCGAGATATACGACGAGCACGACGAAGAAGTTAAAAACTTCACTTACTCCGACGATAATATTTGCACCGTTTTATGTTCGACCGACATAGATCTGTTTTTTGAGACCTTTAACATCGAGTACGACATAGAAAAGCTTGGCAACATTAAGACTGTTGGCGGTTGGGTTATAGGAATTATGGGTCATATACCACAAGTTGGAGATGCATTTACATTTAAGGATATTGTCGTTACAGTTTCTAAAACCGACTTTAGAAGGCTACTTGAGATAGAGGTTATACCTTCGGATAAAAATTAATTGTTTGTTTGATAATTATTTAACCGCCTTATTCTGTTAAGGTAAGTGAAGTTTTTTGGGATAAATTGTGTAAAATTTTCGAATTTACAAATTTTTGTCACATTTACTATTGATTGATTTATTCAAAGGTGCTATAATATGTTTTGTATTTGGGAATTAGCCCAAATAATTTTGACCCATTTAATTTAGGAGGATTTTAAAAGATGAAGAAAGCACTATCTATTATGCTTGCTCTTGGTCTTGTCGCCCTTGTTGGTTGCGACGAGTCGACACCGGCAGGCGGCGTAACACCAAACGAGGCATGGGCAGACGGTACATATGAAGTTACTGTCGATGGACAAGAGGGCCCAATGACTGTTGAGACAGTTGTTGAAGCAGGCATAATCAAGAGCGTTACTCTTGTTAGCCACAACGAGACAGCAGGCATTGCAGACCCTGCTTTAGAGCAAATTCCAATGTCGATAGTTGGCACAAACAGCGCAACTGTTGACCTTGTTGCAGGCGCAACTCTAACATCTAACCGCATCATGGGTGCTGTTGAAGATTGTCTAACTCTTGCTTCGGGCGGAGAGCTTGTAGAAGAAGTTGTAACATTCGCACCTTTCGCAGCAGACGGTGTTGCAGACGGTACATACACAGGCACAGCTAAGGGCTTTGGCGGTGATGTAACTGTTGAAGCAACAGTAGCAGGCGGCATGGTTACAGCTCTTGTTGTAACAGGTGACGGCGAAACAGCAGGTATCGGTACAATGGCAATCGACGCAGCTCACACAGGCGTACTAGACGGCGTTGCAGGTGCAACAGTAACTATGGACGCTATAAACGCAGCTCTTGAGTCGGCATTTAGCGGCACAAGCGGCGATATGAGTGGTGATATGGTAGTAGCTCCTGTCTTTACACCATTTGCGGCAGACGGTGTTGCAGACGGCATGTACACAGGCACAGCACAGGGCTTTGGCGGTGAAGTTTCGGTCGAAGCAACAGTAGCAGGTGGCATGGTTACAGCTCTTGTTGTAACAGCAGATGCTGAGACACCCGGAATTGGTACAATGGCTGTTGATGCAGCTCACACAGGTATCCTAGACGGTGTTGCAGGCGCTACTGTAACAATGACAGCCATTAACGAAGCAATCGACGCTGCTCTTGCAGGAGATGTAGCAGAGGGCGATACAGAGGGAGAAATAGTAGAAGAAGAACCCACAAGCGGCTTTGCAGCATTTGCAGCTCCTGCTGACGTAGCAGACGGCGACTACACAGCAGAAGCACAGGGCTTTGGCGGTGCAGTTAAGGTTGAGTTTACAGTTTCGGGCGGCATGGTAACAGCACTTACAGCAACAGGCGATGCAGAGACACCAGGAATTGGCACAAACGCACTTGATGCGGCTAATGCAGGTAATGTAGACGGCGTTGCTGGTGCTACTGTAACAATGGATGCAATTAACGAAGCCATCGCATCGGTTGCAACTGTTGAAGCACCTGTCGAAGAGCCCGTTGTCGAAGAGCCCGTTGTTGAGGAGCCTGTTGTTGAAGAACCGGCAGGCAGCGGTCTTGCAGACGGCACATACACAGCATCGTCGGCAGGCTTTGCAGGTGATGTTTCTGTTACAATAGTAGTAGCAGGCGGCGAAGTAACTTCGATCTCTGCTGAGGGCGCAGGCGAGACACCCGGAATCGGCACAAATGCTCTTGATGCAGCAAATGCAGGCGATATTTCGGTAGTTGCAGGCGCAACAGTTACATCGAATGCTATCCAAGCAGCATACGATGCAGCAGTAGCACAGGCTGCAGGCTAAGATATAAGTTTTACGAGGTGCGGCAATATTGCCGCACCTCTTTTTTTATTTGTTATAGAGCTATACCCTGTTTAATTTTAAAACCGTAGCTACATTATTTGTCTTAGCTACGGTTTTGTTATTTATATAAAAGTAGTCTCCCTTTATCAACAAGCCACAAAAAAAGCAGACAGCACTATACGTGCTGCCTGCGGTGGCGGAGTGTATTTACTTGTCTTGTGCTTGTTTACTGCTCCGCCTTCTGCGCCCTCTGTGTTTTTGCTCGGGCTCTTTGGGCACTTCCACCTGTACAACTTCTTCTATTACAGGCGGAGGTGTTACTACTTTTTTTCGCCTTAGCCTAAGTCTCACAATTGTTCCCTCATCTGCTACATAGTATTAGATATCCAACCCCGATTACAAGTGCCGCCATTAAAACGACGAGCAGAGGGGCAGGCAGAAATGTGCAGAGCAGAATACCTGCGCCGAAAAATATTATTCCAAGACCTAATATATCACGGTAAAAACCCATATTCCGCCCTCCATTTTTCTTCTCTAAAAGCAGTATATGTGGTTTTATGTTATTTGTTACATATTAAATAGTAAAGGAGATATGCCGTACTCTGACATATCTCCTTTTATTGTAACTACGCTATATTCAAACTTGTGCTACGCCGCCAATATTACTATTAGCGCCCCATCTCTTACAGCTACATGCGCACTATCTTCTATAATATGATTGCTTACACCAAGGGGAAAATTCTCGTCGAGCTCTATTTCATCAAAGGAGTATTCGCACCCTTTTATGGAAATGCCACTTGCCTTTTTCCCATAGCAAAAAAGCGAAAAATTAGGATAGTCGTCGTCCTTTTTAACCGTAATGCTGTCATTTTCAATCATGGTCACACAGTTTTCGGGGCTTATAAGCCAGCCCTTTGCGCCATTGTCGAGAAGGTATCTAAGCGAAACTATATTTGCCATTGTATGATCAAGTCGACCGCCAAGGGCACCGTATATCATAAAATTTCGCATACCATTCCGCAGCCCATGCTTTATTGCAAGCATTGTGTCGGTGTCGTCCTTTCTTATCGGAAAGGTCTCTATATTGCCCTCTATCTCCTCGACAGCCCCTTCATAAGAGTCGAAATCGCCTATAATAATGTCGGGCACTATGTTCTGTGCCTTTGCATGTTTGTACCCTGCATCGGCGCAAATTATGTAATGCTCCTCAAGCGAGCGAATGTCTGCCGCCTCTTTGTCGCTAAGCCCCATTGCGGCAATAATTACGCAGGTCTTCACTACTTCTCCCACTCCTTTATGTCTCTCACTTCGTTTAGCATTGTTATATAGCTGTTATATCTACTCTGTGCTATAACTCCATTTTCTACCGCATCTTTCACGGCGCAACCCGGTTCTCTATCGTGGACACAGCCCGAAAAACGGCACTCTCCTATGTAAGACTCGAACTCCTTAAAACAGTGTTCGAGCTCCTCTTTATAGACAGGTTCAAAGCGCTCTACCGACAGATCGCCATACCCCGGTGTATCGGCAATAATGCCGCCACCAAGGTGAAAGAGCTCTACATGACGTGTCGTGTGCCGTCCTCTTTCGAGCCTTGCGGAAAGTCCGCCGACCTCCATTTGCACTTTGGAAAAAAGGCGGTTTAAAAGGCTCGACTTGCCAACACCCGACTGCCCAGCAAAGGCGCATATGTGCCCATCTATAAGCCGCTCGATCTCATCGACTCCCTCCCCTGTTTCTGCGCTGACAGGGACGACGGTATATCCCGTTTTGCGGTAGTCCTCCACAAGAGCTGTACTGTCGATAAGGTCGCATTTATTAATAACAATAACGCTCTCTATCCCCTTTTTCTCGCATATCGCCGTCATCTTGTCTATAAGGAGCGGAACGGGCGTTGGGGTAGTTGCCGCCGCTACTATAAACATTCTGTCGATATTTGCGCATGGAGGTCGAACAAACAAGCTTACTCGTGGTTTTATCTCCTCGATGTAAGCCTCTTTGTCCCCCTCGTGGGTCACCGTTATGCTAACAAGGTCGCCGGGGAGTGGGGTCTTACCACGTTTTCTAAACAGTCCTCTCGCCTTGCTTGCGTATATGCCTTGCTCGGTCTCGACATAGTAAAAACCGCCGACACCTCTCATTATTCTGCCATCAAGTGAAATCAACAAATCCCGACTCCTTTAATGTGTCATCAATATATATTTCTACAATTTCAGTGCCTCTGCCCGTTAAGACAATAATTGCAGACCTTTCGGTAGCATAGTGAATTTCGCTGTAAACAGTCTCGCCGCTCTTTTTTATCTCGAGCGTAAAGGAGGACGGGCTTTGTGGGAAGGAAACGGTTATTTGCTTTTCAACAGGGGCGAGCGAGCCGTCGGATATCTCTATCGAAACGACCGTTCCCTCGTCTACCTGTGCACCGCTCTCTATTCCCTGATAAACAACGACACCATACGGCTTATCGCTAACCACTTGAGAGACCGAAGCCACAAGCCCAACCTGAGTTAGTGCTCCCCTTGCTTCGTTTTCCGTTAAGTCTACAAGGTGCGGCACATAAACTTTCTCGATTTTAGCCCCTTGGCTAACATATATTTCGACAACTTCACCCTCGGCAAGCTCTGCGCCTATGGCAGGTTCTGTTCTTATTACATGATCTTCCACAACGGTATCGCTATACTCTCGCAAAACGCTCGTCGTAAGCCCTAATTTTTCTATGTCTATCTCGGCCTGAATATAATTCTTACCCTCTACATCGGGCACAACGGCAGTTTTTGGGCCAAGACTTACGCTAACACGTATATCGGCCCCGGGTTTGACTACCATGCCTTCGACAGGGGACTGACTGAATATTTCCCCTTCTTCGTAGTCGTCGTTGTACACTCGTTGAAGCTCTACAATTCTAAAGTTGCCATAGTTTTCGACATCGCTGATAACTTCGTCTATATCGAGACCAAGAAGTCTTGGAATTTCAACATCTGTCGGCATCTGCTCCTCCCACGGTCGTGATACGAGTAGCACGAATGCCGCTGCTAAAATGGCCACTGCCGCCATAATTCCGGTTATTATGCCTACATAACTCTTGCGCCCTTCTTCGCTATCGAATTCTTCTTCGCTCTTAATTGTCTTAATTGCATCTATATATTTTGTCGGGCTCTCGTCCGACATATATTTATATTCAAATCGGATAGATGGGTTTTGCTTAAAGCGTTCTATATCATCTACAAGCGCTTCTGTTGACTCGTAGCGGTTGTCGGGATTTTTTGCCATACATCGGAGTATTATCTCCTCGAGCCCTTCGGGAATATTTGGGTTGTGCTCTTTGGGTGGCTTTGGCGCAGTTTGAAGTTGCATTAAGGCGACCGACACCGTGTTCTCGGCATCAAAGGGAAGCTCGCCCGTTAGCATTTCGTACATTACAATTCCGATAGAATAAATGTCCGAACGTGGGTCTGCCCCCTGTGCCGATACTTGCTCAGGGCTTATATAGTGCACAGATCCAATTGCCTTATCTGTCATTGTGCTCGTTGCAGCATGGGAAAAACGTGCTATTCCAAAATCGGTCACCTTAATCGAACCGTCTTGAAGTAGCATAATATTTTGCGGCTTTATATCCCTGTGAACAATGCCACTATCGTGAGCATGTTTAAGGGCAGAGAGCGTTTGCCCGACCAAAAATAGAGTTTCTCGCCAGCCGATTTTGCCCTGCTGTTTTATATATTGCTTTAGCGTGATACCGTCGAGGTATTCCATAACGATGTAATACAGATCGTCGTTAAGCGAAACATCGTGTATCTTTACAATGTTTTTGTGGTTTAGAATTGATATTGCCTTAGACTCGTTTTCAAATCTCGTCTTAAAACCTTCGTCTTCCAAAAACTCGTATTTTAAAACCTTAATAGCCACAGTTTTATCGCTGTGGATGTCAACAGCACGATAGACGACGGCCATGCCGCCGACCCCTACTATGCTCATTATTCTATATCGATCATTTACTATTTTGCCAATCAGTCGCTCCAATGTGTCACCTCCCTTACAGGTTTAATATTACTATCGTCACATTGTCGGTAGCACCTGCCGACATAGCCATGTCGAGCAAGCTCTCTACCGCAGACTGTATGCCTTCCGTTTCGGAAAGTACATGTTCAATTTGTTTATCAACAACCATATTTGTAAGGCCGTCGCTGCAAAGAAGAATTTTATCGCCGCTCTTAGCCTCTACTTCAAACAGATCTGCCTCTATACGGTGCTTTGTGCCGAGCGCTCTTGTAATTATGTTGCGCTGAGGGTGTATAAGTGCCTCTGCTTCTGTTATGCCGCCACCGTCTAACATCTCTTGAACGACCGAATGATCGTGGGTAATGCGGCTTAGCTCGCCTGCGGAATAGAGGTATGCACGGCTGTCCCCTATGCTTGCAACATAAGTATGCTCGCCTTTAATAGCGGCTAATACGGCCGTCGTTCCCATATTGCCATGCTCTAAGTCCTCCTTGGCACGATTGAAAACGGCACTGTTAGCCTCGTTTAAGGCAGTATTAATCAGGTGGATTGTGCTATCCTCCGTCATGTCCTCTGTGTATGTGTTTACTATAACTTCACGTATCTTATCACGGGCAAGACTGCTTGCGATCTCGCCACCCAAAGGGCCACCCATCCCGTCTAAGACAACGGCAAATATACTTCCATGAAGCTCTATTATGTCGTAGCAATCTTGGTTTTGCTTGCGCACAAGTCCGGTATGTGTCACGCCATTATATTTCATCCCACACCTCGAAAAATATAATTATTTTGCATTATGTGTATCTTTTTAGATAAATTACGATTTAAATGTAAAGTCTTACTTCTTTACATTTAAAATTAACTCTATTAAGAACTTTCACCATGTCTGCGCCTAAGCTGACCGCAGGCGGCATCTATATCGCTGCCAAGTTTTCGCCTAACGGTAGAGGTTACACCATATGTCGAGAGTGCCGCTTGAAAACTCTCTATCGCCGCTCTGCCCGATCCTCTGCCCGATTTTCCATCTACCGAGTTTAGCGGTATAAGGTTTACGTGGCATATCATGTTTTTAATAAGACTGCCAAGCCTTTTTGCGTGCTCCTTGCTGTCGTTAACACCGTCTATCATTGTGTATTCAAAATATATCTTGCGGCCTGTATTGTTGGCATATCTGCGTGCGGCAGATACGACCTCGGACACGCCCCATTTATTTGTAACGGGCATTATTTCCTTTCGCTCCTCGTCTGTCGGCGAGTGGAGAGAAATAGACAAAGTTATCTGCATATCCTCCTCCGACAGCTTGTCTATCATTGGGACAAGTCCGCAAGTCGAGAGCGATATATGCCTTTGGCCTATGCATATCCCCTTACTATGGTTGACAAGTTTTAGAAATTTTATCACATTGTCGTAATTATCGAGCGGCTCGCCCATGCCCATCATTACAATTCCGTCTACCCTAAAACCGCTATCTTTGGAAGCGGCCAGTATCTGCTCGAGCATCTCGGCGGGGGTTAGGCTTCTAACAAGGCCGCCGACCGTCGATGCGCAAAAGGTGCAACCCATTCTACAACCTACCTGACAGGATATACAGAGCGTTCGCCCGTGGTCGTATTGCATTAAAACGCTCTCGACCGTGTTGCCGTCTTGCAGCTCGAAAAGATATTTTATAGTACCGTCCTTTGAAACGAGCTTAGATAAAATATTCGGCATGTGCAATAGGCAGCTCTCTTTTAGCTTGTCTCTTAAATTTGCCGGTAGATTTGTCATCTCGTCAAAGGAGGCGACCCCTTTGTTTAGCCAAACAAAGACCTGTTCCGCCCTGTATTTCGGCTGACCTAAATCTGTCATTAGCCCCTTTATTTCCTCTATGTCCATAGAGCGAATATCTATCATCTATTTAACTCCCTTTGTCATAACGCAGTAGTAAAACCCGTCTGTCGAGCTGTCTGGTAGAAGTGTCTTTTCGCACTCGACCACAGCATCCTTATGTGTCTCAAGAAAACGTCTAACGACGCTCTCATTTTCTTCTTTATTAAGTGTGCATGTCGAATATAGCAGTCTGCCGCCTTCTTTTAAGTAGTTATATCCGTTAATAAGTATATCAAGCTGAACATGGGGAAGCTCGGCAAAATCTGCTGTGTCTTTTAGTCGTATCTCGGGCTTTTTTGCCATAATGCCAAGGCCGGAGCATGGCACATCGCATATCACATAGTCGTACTTGCCTATGTCTGCCTCGTTTTTGTCTGTGCCGTCACGAACTTCGGTCTTTATAATGTCTATGCCAAGCCGCCTTGCGCCTTCTTCAATTCTATCTGTCTTTGCCTTTGATATGTCCCGACTTGTTATACTTCCTTCGTTTTGCATTAATAGCGCCGCCGCAAAGGTCTTTCCCCCAGGTGACGAGCACATATCGAGAAGTCTTGCCCCCTTTTTAGGTGACAATGCGTGCACAGCCTCGGCACTTGCTCTGCCTTCGACAAAGAAAAGTCCCTCGTCAAAGCCGTATATCTCGGGCACTATGCCGCCGCCCAGTTCTACTATGCCCTCTGTTTCGCTCAGAGTAGCGCCTACCTGCTCTACAAAGCTCTCTATATCGGTCTTTAAGGTGTTTACCCTAAGTTGAAGCTTAGGACGGATATTAAACCTCACAAGCAGGCTTGTGCTGTACTGCTCCTTTAGCATGTCCTCTATCGACTGCGACATAGACCACGGCTTGTGTGGCGGTAGCTGATCTTTTTTCCTCGAGAGCTCTCGCAAAACACCGTTAATAAAACCCTTTGCCCTGCCGCAATTACGAGTGGCAAGCTTTACCCCCTCGTTAATTGCGGCAAATTCGGGCACTTTATCTAAAAAGAGCATTTGATATGCCGTCATTCTTAAAATTGTCCTAACAGGCGCATCGAGCCTTTTCATCTGCTTGCCTGTCAGAATAACAAGCCATCTGTCTATCCTCGGTTGTTGCTCAAGTGTACCGTAGACAATTTCCGTTGCAAGCGCTTTGTCTCTAACATCTTTTAGCTCTGGGAGCTTTTCATTTAAAAGCATATCCGACAGGCCGCCCTTGTCGACAGCCATTAAAACGGAATATGCCACATTTCTCGGCGTGCTCATCTTCTACGTCCGAATATGGCAATAAGCCTTATTAGGTTTAGTAGCGATGCAAGCATTGCCGCAACATAGGTAAGAGCGGCCGCTCTAAGCACTTTTTTTGTACCCTCAAGCTCCTCACCAACAAGTATGCCGCCCGACTCGAGTGCCGCAATGGCTCTGTTACTTGCGTTGAACTCGACGGGGAGTGTTATAAGTTGAAAGAGGAACATTGTTGAGTATAGCAGTAGTCCGATTGTAATTAGTATTTCTGTTTGCAGGAAAAGACCGAGCAGAAGTGCCGGCCAAGATAGCTGTGCGCCTATCTGTGTTATTGGGATAATATAGCTCCTAAGCGTCATGGGGAAATACGAATCTGCCTTTTGAATTGCATGACCTACTTCATGAGCCGCAACGCCCAGTGCCGCAATAGATGTGCTGTTGTAGACCGTATCGGACAGGCTAACCGTGTTTGTTCTTGGGTCATAGTGATCTGTAAGCGAGCCTGCGACATGACCTATACCAACTTGTGTTAGCCCATTTTCTCTTAAAATCTTACTTGCAACATCTGCTCCTGTAAGTCCGCTCCTTGCCATTACATTTCCATACTTAGCGTATGTCGATTTTAGTTTTGTTTGTGCCCACAAAGAAATTACTATTGCTATCAATACCAAAATATACGATGCATCGTAAAAATAGAACATTTTAAAATTTCATCTCCTTATTTTGTCGTCCGTTTAAAAATACTTTTGCGTCCATTCTCTTTGATCCTTCCAGTTGAAGGTCGGTCAAGATAACTAACTCGCCCTCCTTGCAAACGACTGCAATGCCGCCGTCGCAGGGGTAAGCATCCCCTATCTCTGCACCCTCTTTTGCCCTCTCGTTCGAGCTATGCGCCATATAGATCTTCAGACGTTTTCCGTCCAGTTTAGTTTCGGCAACAGGCCATGGATTCATACCGCAAATCTTGCGAATAATGTCAAATGGGCTGCTGTTGAAATCTATTATCGCTTCTTGCTTGCTAAGTGGCGGTGCGTGTGTTGCCTCGGCATCATTTTGCACTTCCCTTGGGGCGCTGCCATTCTCTATTTGTTCAAGAGTTTTTACAAGAAGCGCAGCGCCGAGCGGTGCAAGGCGAGAGTAGAGCATTTCGGAGGTCTCGCCGACCTCTATTTCTAACTGCTCCTTTAAAATCATATCGCCTGTGTCGAGACCCTTTGCCATGTACATTGTTGTAACACCGGCATATTTATCTCCATTTATTATGCTCCTTTGTATTGGAGCCGAGCCACGCAGTTTTGGCAAAAGCGAGCCATGCACATTTACACAGCCATATTTCGGAGCATTAAGCACATAGCTTGGCAAAATCTTGCCGTATGCAACGACTACAATTATATCAAGCCCCTCTAAG
>CAYJFK010000006.1:0-50689 GCA_964369475.1 uncultured Oscillospiraceae bacterium
ACCCTGATGGTGCCCCCTCGCCGCTCCCCCTCCTTCCGAAGGGGCTTGATTTTATCTTTTTCTCCAAGCTGGGAAAAACTACGATAGCTTTTCTATTCCCATCTTTATTCTCTTAACACATTCTTCCTTACCAAGTAGATCGGCAAGTTCTATGCCGCCACCGGGGGTAAATGCTTTACCTGAAAGTGCTGTACGAAGCGGCCACAAGATCTGGCCGTTCTTAACACCCATCTTCTCGATAAGTGCAAAAAGTGCCTCGTGTATGCCGTCTCTCGAAAAGTCCTCGATGCCCTCGATAACGGGTAACATCTCCTTTAAGGCCTCGAGCGAGTTTTCTTCGGTCGTCTTCATCTTTTTGTGAACATAAAGAGAGTTGTCGTACTCTGGTAGAGCATCGATAAAGTCGAGCTGCTCTGTAATGTCTGTAAGCTTCAAACAACGAGACTGCACAAGTGCGGCAAGTTTTTCTATGTCGCCGCCCATAACGGACTTTTCTATATATGGCTTTGCCATCTCGGCAAACTGCTCGGCAGGCATCTTTCTGATATACTCACCGTTTAGCCACTCTAATTTTGTCCTGTCGAATATCGAGGGAGAGCGAGAAATGCCCGATATATCAAAGGCATCCTTTAGCTCGTCGAGCGTGAATATCTCCTGCTCGCCGCCGGGGCTCCAGCCAAGTAGGGCGATGTAGTTAAGCACAGCATCCTTTAAAAAGCCCTGCGCAATTAAATCTTCGTAAGAAGCATCGCCATTTCTCTTGGAAAGCTTTGCCGACTGATCCTTCATAACGGGAGGACAGTGGACATACTTCGGTATATCCCAGCCAAATGCGTTGTACAAAATGTTGTACTTGGGCGCAGAGGAAAGATATTCAGTTCCTCTTACAACATGGGTTATGCCCATTAAATGATCGTCTATAACATTTGCAAAGTTGTATGTCGGCAGTCCGTCTGCCTTTAGCAGTACATTGTCGTCGAGCGAGTCATTTGGCGTTGTTACAGAGCCAAAGACCATATCCTCAAATGTCGTCTCGCCCTCGGGAATCTTTTGACGAATGACATAAGGCACACCCGAGGCAAGCTTTTCTTCGATCTGCTCCTTTGTCAAGCGTGAGCAGTGACCGTCGTACTTTGTAGGCTGTTTCGAGACCTCTTGCACGAGTCGAAGCTCGTCGAGACGCTCTTTATCGCAAAAACAGTAGTATGCGCCGCCAAGCTCTATAAGCTTTTCGGCATACTCCTTGTATATAGCCCTTCTGTCCGACTGAACATATGGGCCGACATCGCCGCCGACATCGGGGCCTTCGTCGTGCTCTAAGCCCGTTTCCTTTAGCGTGCGATAGATTAGCTCGACCGCTCCGTCCACTTGGCGCTCTTGGTCGGTATCCTCTATTCTCAGTATAAATGTGCCGCCGTCTCTCCTTGCTATAAGGTAGGCATAAAGCGCCGTTCTAAGGTTGCCTACATGCATATAACCTGTGGGACTTGGCGCAAATCTTGTTCTGACTTTATTCATAATCAACACTCCTTGATGTGTCCGTAATACATATCCATATTTTGCCTTGGTTTAATGTTAGAGGCTCGCCATCTACCTTAAATTCGTAAAACTCGGCATCGCCCTCTCTCGACCATTCAATTTCGTGGGCAGTACCGTCCGAAAAAACATAACCTGTGCCACTTCCCACAATGTCGACCTCTCGTCTGTACTCGGGGTCGTTTGGTATAGTCCTAATGTCGGTCTTTATAACAATTACAGTCTCGGCAGTGACCGTTTCCTCTGTCTGTCGGTCTATATGAGGCTTGCCAAACTGACTGCGCTCGTACACCTCACCGTTATAGTCGAAGGTCGCATCAAATCCGCCTTCAAATTGCACGGTAACGCTCTCGGCCGCCGCTCCCTCTTTGTAGCCTGAAAAGTCAAAGAAGGGCTCTGTCTTGTCGGTCTCGGTTCTAACCGAAAACTTTTCTATTGTGGCATCTATCTTCTCGGGGGTAGTAACAACGCTGTGCACAAAGCCCATGCTGTCTGCTCTGCCCTCGTCCCTGTGATAGAGCGATGCCTCTATATCGCCGTTTATTCCGTTAAGGCTCGTTATGCCGTTCGCACCGTCGTTAATATAATGTATCGCCTGCGGACTGTGACCATAGTGCAGATATATCGGGTCAAAACCTCTTGCCGACTTAATAACATAGTCTCTTATAGAGCGAATAGAGCCCATCATCTCAAAGCCGCTGTAATCGTACATAACGGCAAGTAGGCGGTTTATCTCGCCCTCGGCGGGGATTTCTATCATTAGCTCGTAGCTTGCTATCCCGTCTTGCGGCGTTGCACCGTAAACATTGTTTAGCACAACGGCAATAGGGCGAGTGGGAGCTTCGCTCATATCCTCGCCCGTTACGGGGTTTTGATAAAGTGCAGCTTCGGGTGGCGCCGGTCTTGTCATTGTCGTTACAACATCGCCCCGATATGCTTTTGCGGTTGCGGCATCTACCTTTTTAAGGGTGGAGGGCAGACTCTCTGTGCCGCCGCTCCCAAGCATAAAGGCGCCGATAACGGCAAAAATTCCAACTACAACAGCAGGTATTACCCATTTGGGAAGATTGCTCTCTTTAACTCTCTTGCCTTCTACATTTAACTCCGCCATATTAGTAAGCTAACTTCTCGGCAAGGTATGCAAGCACTTCCGATACGGGAATTCTAACTTGCTCCATCGTGTCACGCTCTCTAATTGTAACTGCACCGTCGTTTTCCGTGTCAAAGTCGACAGTAATGCAAAACGGTGTTCCTATCTCGTCTTGTCTGCGGTAGCGCTTGCCGATAGAGCCTGCCTCGTCAAAGTCGACCATGTGGTGCTTTGCAAGCATGTCACGAATCTCACAGGCCTTGTCCGAGAGCTTCTTGGAAAGAGGAAGGATAGCCGCCTTAAATGGGGCAAGGGCAGGGTGCAGACGTAGCACATTTCTAACATCGCCCTTTTCCTCGTCTACAACTTCTTCGTCGTAAGCATCTACAAGGAAGGCAAGCGCAACACGATCTGCGCCAAGCGATGGCTCGATAACATAGGGGATGTACTTCTCGTTTGTCTCGGGGTCAAAATAGTCCATCGCCTCGCCCGAGGTCGTCTCGTGCGCCTTTAGATCAAAATCGGTACGGTCGGCAATGCCCCAAAGCTCGCCCCAACCGAAGGGGAATAGGTATTCGAAGTCTGTCGTTGCATTGGAGTAGTGCGAAAGCTCTTCCTTCTCGTGGTCACGTAGGCGAAGGTTTTCCTCTGTCATGCCGAGGTTTAAAAGGAAGTTTTTGCAATATTCCTTCCAAAATGCAAACCACTCCAAATCGGTGCCGGGCTTGCAGAAAAATTCAAGCTCCATCTGCTCGAACTCCCTCGTTCTGAATGTGAAGTTTCCGGGGGTAATCTCGTTTCTGAAAGACTTACCGACCTGACAAACACCAAATGGAATCTTGCGACGTGTTGTTCTTTGTACATTCTTAAAGTTAACAAATATACCCTGCGCCGTCTCAGGGCGAAGATATATCTCGTTCTTGCTGTCCTCCGTAACGCCTTGGAATGTCTTAAACATTAGGTTAAACTTACGAATAGCTGTAAAATCGCACTTGCCGCAAGAGGGGCAAACGATGTTCTTTTCCTTTATATACTCCGCCATCTGCTCATTAGACCAGCCGGCAGGGTTAACATCTGTATCCTCTATAAGCTTGTCGGCCCTGTGACGTGTCTTGCACTCTTTGCAGTCCATAAGAGGATCGGAAAATCCGCCAACATGCCCCGATGCGACCCACGCTTGAGGATTCATAAGAATTGCCGCATCAAGACCTACATTATATGGGCACTCCTGCACAAACTTCTTCCACCAAGCCTTTTTAACATTGTTCTTAAACTCCACACCAAGAGGGCCGTAGTCCCAAGTGTTGGACAGGCCGCCATATATCTCGCTACCTGCGAATATAAAGCCCCTGCCCTTGCACATGGCTACAATTTTGTCCATAGTTTTTTCTGTGTTTTTCATTTCAAACTCCTGTTTTTTATTTCTACTGTATACGCACTTTTACCTTTAATAATTTATTTTATAATGTCAAGCCGCTTATGTCAAGTGGAGAGGGCATCAATGCATCAATTTCTTTACTTTTTATTATTTCAAATAAGATTTATAGCAAAAAGGTCGTCATTACATTGACATGCACAACTGTTAGTGATAAAATATATAGTAATGAAATACGCCAATAATGGTTATATTTTACTCGAATCTCATTTATAACCAATATAATTTATAATTTTAGAAATAGCAAGTAACCGAAAATCGGCTTGCTGCCATTAATATAAGGGGGGTGCTCACGATAAAGGGTAAGAAATACGGAGTAACGATAATTATTGCGCTTATGTTCTTTGTGGCAATTTCATATAGTATTATACTTTTTAACGGTACTGTAAACCAAGAGCTTGAAGCTTCGGTCAAGAGCACGCTGTCAGACATGGCAGACCAGCAGCAAGTTTCTTTAAACAGGCAGCTCGAAAGTATGATTTACGGCATTACAAGTGTGGCCGAAACACTTCCGATAATCGGAGTGGACGAAGCGGGCATACTGGAATATGTAGCGGAAAAACAAGTAGCCCTTAACTACGAAACGGTGCTTATAGCAGACAATCAAGGTATGGCATTTTGGACAGATGGCGGAAAGCTTGTAGACATCTCGCAAGAAATTTACTTTAAAGAGGCGCACGCTGGAGATATATATGCATCAGAGCCATACATGTCGGAGTTATCCAACAAGCAAGTTATTGCTCTTTCTGCACCAATTTATGTAGAAGGCAAGGTAGATGGAGTTTTGGCGGTCGAATATTGCACCACATATCTTGGCTCACTTTTAACCTCCTTTACCGATTCGAGAGGTCTAAACCTTGTTATAAATGATAAAAGCGAGATAGTTATAACGACAAACGAGTTTGTGCTTAGCTTTGATGCCTTTAAAAATGCAATTTTCGACGATGGTGTAACTTTTGAAGGCGTGTTAGAAGACTTTATGGCAGGCAATTCGGGCGGAATTTCCTATGTGCTAAACGGAGATCGGAAATTTGGCGAGTATAGGCCGCTTGAAGTAAATAACTGGATGTTATTTTTTGAGATATCCGAGGAGAGTATATCGAAAAGTGCCGATAAAATTTCCAGCAACATGCTAACGATAAGTGCGGTAACAATATTCTGCGCTTTTTTAGTCATTGCCTATGTTATTTACTCTAAAAATAAATCGGAAGAAGTGCTCGAAAGGGCAGCCTATTACGACGAGTTAACGGGAATACCGAATGTCCTAAAATTAAAACAGCATATAGCAGAAACGCTCGATGCTAATAAAGACAAAAAATATGTTATAGTTAAGCTCGATGTCGTCAACTTTAAAGCGATAAACGAGATGTTCGGTTACGATGTTGGAAACCGTGTTATAATGGCGATAGCAGATACGGGAAAAACAGTGAAAGAGAAATCCTTCATCCAAGCGAGAGTTTCAAACGAGGAGTTTATGCTCTTTGCCGATGCCTCCTTTTTCAACGACTTGGAAAGTTCTTCGAAGATATATGAAAAACTGTTTAAAACATTAGTGCCCGAACTTGTAGACCATCAGTTTACATTCAGATACGGTAGGTACTATATAGAACAGGGCGAGCTCGATGTAAACAGTATTGTAAACAAGGTAAACACGGCCCACTCCTTAGCCAAAAAGGACAGCTCGAAAAATATATGGGATTACGACGAACAGTACACAAAGAAGGTTCTTCGTGATACAGAGATTGCAAATAAGATGCACAAGGCGCTTGAAATGGGCGAATTTAAGGTTTATCTACAACCAAAGTATAACATTAACACCGGCAAAATTTCCGGCGCAGAGGCCCTTGTAAGATGGTTCGAGGATAATGGCGGCGTTGTTTATCCAAACGAGTTTATCCCACTATTCGAGCAAAACGGATTTATAGTAGAGCTCGATATGTATATGCTGAAAAATGTATGCGCATCAATTGCAAACTGGAAGGAAAAGAGTGGCTATTGCCTGCCTGTTTCGGTCAATTTCTCCAGACTACACATTAATAACCCCAACTTTTTAAGAGATATTACAGAAATTGTAAGGTCGCAAGGGGTCGACCCGAGTTGCATAGAAATAGAGCTTACAGAGACGACCGTTATGGACAATGAAACAGAGCTTAGAGTCCTACTCAAAGAGGTTCACGAGCTTGGATTTAGAGTGTCGATAGACGATTTCGGATCGGGATATTCTTCACTCGGAATGCTCAAGAATTTTAAGGTAGACACGCTAAAGCTCGATAGAAGCTTCTTTATAGAAATTGAAGATGATGAGGAGCAACAGAGAGGAAACCTCGTTGTCGAGAGCGTTATAGACCTAGCGAGATGCCTCGGTATGACTACGGTTGCCGAGGGAATCGAAGACCCAGCACAGGTTAATTTTTTGAAGAAAATAGAGTGCGACGCCGCACAGGGTTACTTCTACGCAAGGCCTATGCCGACAGAAGATTTCGAAAAGCTGTATTTTGAACAGCTTTAGTTCCAAAGTTGATGCAGTTAAGTTAATATTGAAATAATTAGTGGCTCTACTTGTAAAGTAGAGCCACTTCGCTTGGAGAAAAATCCAAAATCAAGCCCCTTCGAAAGGTGGGAGAGCGGCGAGGGGGCACCATCAGGGTGCCCTCTGGCGTTAAATTCCCGCCCCGAGGGCGTTAAACTCAGCTTTAGCTGAGTGGCTCTACTTGTAAAGTAGAGCCACTCAGGCTGGAGAAAAACCTAAAATGTAAAGTTCACGGAAGGAGGGGGAGCGGCGAGGGGGCACCATCAGGGTGCCCTCTGGCGTAAAATTCCCGCCCCGAGGGCGTTAAAATCAGCTTTAGCTGAGTGGCTCTACCGGAACGGTAGAGCCACTGATTTTTTGTTATGAATGGGCAGTTTACTTAAAGTGCAACATTTTTTATATACCACAAAAAAGTTTCGTGCTATTAGCTAAATTCCTACTTAGCGGTATAGCCAAGCCTTTTCTTCATCATGTCCATAACGCCTGCCTGCTTTAGAGCAAGTACAAGCGCTACACTTATGGCGGCGCCCACAACACAGCTTGCCATAAAAGGAACAACAAAGGCAAAAAGAGCAAGATCGGCACGACCCATAACAAATGTGGCTACCGGGAATGCGACAATAGCGCCTATAATGCCTGTGCCGATTACTTCGCCTACAAAGGCAAGCGAGAGTTTCTCGCCAAATTTTTGGTACAAAAACCCTGCAAGAAATGCCCCTATCATGCTACCGGGGAAGGCAAGCAGCGAACCTGTTCCCATCATTACCCTAATGAGCGAGGTTAAAAAAGCCGCTCCGACAGCAGGGATAGGGCCTAACAGCACACCGAGCAGGACATTTATCGCATGTTGTGCGGGAAATGCCTTTGCAACGCCTATCGGGATTGAAAAGGGCGACAGCGCAACCCCCATTGCCACTGCGAGCGCTACAAATGTTAGATTGAATACCTTGCTACTGTTGTTCATAAAAATGCTCCTTTCAAAATACCTTGCCTTGATACCCAAGCGCAAAGCCCTCGGAAAACCATGCAAAAAAAGCCCCGTACAATCTGTACGGGGCATTAAGTCTCCCTACGTCGGCATTATCCGTACAGGTTGGCGGGTTTAGGAACTCAAGGTTCCATTCTCAGCAAATCAGCTCCCCGGAAATATTAACTTTATATTGACATTATACGCACTTTATACGACTTTGTCAAGGATAATATAATTTTGCATTAAACTTAAGTTAAAATGAGAAATAACAAGGCAAAGCCTGCAAAAACATACCCTACTAAGACTTCATATCGTTTGTGAGGGCGTGCCACTAAAAGGCTGCCATAATCTACGCCTGTTTTGTCCCTTGCAAACTTCCGACATGCTCGACAATCTTGCCAAAAATCTCTCTTGCTCTCGCATCTTGACCTGTCAAGAACAAATAGCCGAAAAGTGCCTCGAGCCCAGATGCCGCTGTGTGGTCGGCAGGGTTGTTTTTCTTGGAAACGGTAAGCTTTGAGTTGCGGCCGAGCTTTACATATGCCATTTCCTCTTGGTTTAAAAAATCCGTTATAGCGGCAAGCGCTCCGGCTTGACCGACAGCCCCTACATAGGGCTGTGCCGCCTTGTGCATCTTGCCTGCCTTTGTCCGACAGGTCTTCATTATGTGCTCTCTAACGAGCAGCTCGTAAGAAGCATCGCCAAGATAGGCAAGCATTCCGCCGCTGTAATAACTTAAATCTACTGTCTGTGCCATTTTGGTCCCTGCGATGTATCTTCAAGCACAATTCCCATGGCTGTAAGCTTGTCACGAATTACATCGGCCTCTTTAAAGTCCTTTGCCTTACGTGCCGCCTGTCTTGCCTCGATAAGTGCCTCTATCTCGCTGTCGTCGCCGCCCTCTGCCGCTTTGGGCTCGCCAACTATGTTAAGCACGCCGCAAAGCTCGTCAAAGAGTGCAAGGCCGCTCTTTATAAACTCGGCCGTTACATCGCCTGTCGCTCTGCTGTTTAGTATTCTCGCCATGTCGAATATTGAGGCAATTGCATCTGCCGTGTTAAAGTCCTCGTCCATTGCGTCGATATACTTAACCTTGCATTCTTCAAGCTTTTTCATTGCGGCAAGCTCTGCCTCGCTCATCACGCCCTCAGCCGCTTTGTCCGATAGGAAAACAAGATTTGCACGGCAGTTTTGAAGCCTCTCAAGACCTGCCTTTGCCTGCGTAAGTGTCTCGGCGCTGTAATTTATCTGACTGCGATAGTGCGACGAGAGCATGAAGAAACGAATCGTTTCGTAGCCATAGGCCGCCGCCGCATCACGCACCGTAAAGAAATTTCCAAGAGACTTGCTCATCTTTTGGTTGTCGATATTCAAATATCCGTTGTGTAGCCAGTAGCGAGCAAACTCCGCATCGTTTGCGCCTTCCGACTGTGCTATCTCGTTTTCGTGGTGAGGGAATATTAGATCCTGACCACCTGCATGAATGTCGATAGTGTCGCCAAGGTATTTCTTTATCATGGCAGAACACTCAATGTGCCAGCCGGGGCGACCCTTGCTCCAAGGCGAATCCCATTCGGGCTCGCCCGGTTTTGCCGCCTTCCACAAAACAAAGTCGAGCGGACTTTCCTTCTTCTCGGATACATCTATTCTAGCGCCTGCCATAAGATCGTCGAGCGGCTGATTTGATAGTTTACCGTAGCCCTCAAAGGAGGAGGTGCGGTAGTAAACATCGCCATCGGGCGAGGGGTATGCGTGTCCCTTGTCTACAAGTACCTGTATAATGTCTACAATTTCGGGAAGAACGTCTGTTACCTTTGGGTGAATGTCGGCAAGCGCAACACCAAGCCCCTTGGCATCTACATAGTATTCCTCGATATACTTCTCGGAAAGCTCCCTTGAAGAAATGCCGGCTTCCTTTGCTCTTTTTATAATCTTATCGTCTATATCGGTAAAGTTTTGAACAAATGTAACTTTATATCCTCTGTATTTGAAATATTGTCTTAGCGCATCAAACACTATAAAAGGCCTTGCGTTGCCCACATGGAAATAATCGTAAACGGTAGGGCCGCAAGCATATATCTTGACTTCGTTTGGCACAAGTGGGATAAATTCTTCTTTTTTGCGTGTTAGGTCGTTGTAAAATTTCATGGTTAACTCCTTCGAAATATTTTTTGCATTTTACATGTCATTTCCGATACAAGCCCAGTTTTGGCTTAAATAATGCCAACCCGAGTATATCGTGATAAATGCCGCCGCCCATAAAAGCAGATCTGCGGCAAAGGAAAGCGGTGTGTATATTACTGCTATCAGTGCGAGTAATATAGATGTAAACTGGAGAAATGTCTTGATCTTCCCAAGTTTATCTGCCGCAAGCGTAACCCCTGATTTCATGGCTATAATGCGAAACGAGGTTACAATTAATTCTCTCGCCGTTATAATAATTCCGACATATGGGCTACAAAATCCGGCATAGACAAGACAAAACAGGGCAGATACTACAAGCAGTTTATCTGCAAGGGGATCTAAAAACATACCGAATGTAGTAACAAGCCCTCTATCTCTCGCTATCTTGCCATCTATCCTGTCGGTTATGGCGGCAACAACAAAGATGATTAGAGAAATCCACGCACCTGTCGGCATGGGAGCTTCCAAAAAAGCCACCAAAAAAACAGGAACTAAAACCATCCTTGCTACTGTAATACGATTTGGCAGGTTCAATGCCATCACTCCTTTATCGTGATATTATATATCTTTTTAAGAAAATATTCAAGGAATACTTTGTAAACTATTCAAGTATATTTGCATAGAATAAATGATAGAAGGCTTTTTTATATGTGCTGTACAAAAAAAAGCCTTTATAACTGCTTATTCGACATGATTAATATGGTAAGGCCACATGTAACAAAAGGGAATAAATCCATATATCATGCCGCAAAAAAACATCGGGAGGTGCTGCTTTGCCTTATTCCGACAGGGAACTACTTGCAAGACTTATTTTTTGTGAAGCGGGAGGTGAAGGAATAACCGGCATGGAGGCCGTGGCAAGTGTTATTATGAATAGAGTATACGCCACATACGGCGAATATTCAAGAGTGGGACAGCAGGGCAACATAAGAAATGTTGTCTTTCAACCGGGGCAGTTTACCTGCGCTAGGACAATGGACGATGGGGTATACAATCCGCAAAATATCTACAACGTCGTGCCGAGCGAGCTGAGCTACGCCGTTGCCGATTGGGCATTAGCGGGAAATAGGCTCTTAGGGCTTGGGAATGCTCTTTGGTTTTTCAATCCGACAGCCCCTGCATGTCCGTCGCAATTTCCAAATCAAAGCGGACTTTTCACAAGGGAGATAGGCGAACACTGCTTTTACGACCCCACGCAGTATTACGCCTCCACATAAGTAAAATACTACCGCATCAATAGAACTGAAATTATAGGAGGACACTATGAATTTTGGCACAAACGATAATGCAAAAGAGCAAACACCACCACCGGAGGGTCAGCCATTTGTATACATCCCAACGGCAGACACAATTCAAGCGGCACTTAAGCCAAACATTGGCAGATTTGTAGTTGTGGAATTTTTAATAGGCACATCAAACACGGTTACTAAGTCGGGCGTTTTATATGAAGTAGGGCTAAACTACATCGTTTTATACGACGAAGCAGAAGGCTCTTACACCGTTTGCGACTTCTATGCCATTAAGTTTATTACATTCTTCGAACTAAACAGAAAGCCCTCTACAAGAAGAAGATAGAGGAGCGCTTGCGGCATATATGGTTGCCCGTAAAGAAAAAAACTGTCACTATCAATTTTTGATAGTGACAGTTTTGCATTTTACAGGATACTCACACAATGGTTATCTTGCCTTTGCTCTCATAGCTCATCTTGTTGTTTTTATTACTTTAACTTGCTTTGCTACCTTAAATCGCTTTGCATTAATTGCATTTACCAAAACAGTATCTCCTACATGCAGGTCTTGAAATTCTATTTTATTTTCCCCGTTTGTTAAATTATCTATCGACACATATTCTACCCCTTTATTGGGACAGAAAACTTCAGAATTTTCTATTTCTAAATTGTCTTGATTTGCAACCTTTACAGACAAAGATTGTTCCTTTTTATTGATCCCCAATATTTCGCATTTAATCTCTATACTATTTTTTTTGGATAGACTTTTTTGAAGTAAGTCCTAAGAAAATTATAATTACGGAAAATGCAAACAATATTATATGCAGAGTGTTCATTAAAATATCCCCTTCATTTTTTGCAATATAAATTTAGTTTATTCACTTGAATTTTTTATTTGGTGAATGATTTTGTTTTTCATACGACAACTATACAGGCTTGCTATGTAGGAGCTACTCGTTTTATAAAGAACACATTTCAATTCTTTGTTAAAAACGCCTTGATATAGGGAATGTTTTGCTCGTTTAGCAAAACATAAAAGCATTACTACGGCATTTTTGGTGTCGCTTGCCCAACATAATAAAATCATAGCCCATAGAGCATTTAGAATTAGCCTAACAATGACACTACAAACCGTCGATTGCTATTTATGTAAACCTGTGGTATAATATTCAAACAACACAAAACAGGAGGGCACATGAAGAAATACATTTCATACATCATAATAGCGGCACTTGTCGTTTCGCAGGTTAGCTCTGCCATGAAAATAAACAACCTTGAGTATCAAATTCGAAATGCAAACAACAGAATTTCAAACCTCGACAGCTCGTTAAACTCTAACATCAGTAGTATATATTCAAATGTCGATGATATGCTAAACGAGCAGGCAAGCATTATTTACAAGGCAAGCACGACATTCGGCGAGCTCGATATAGATGCCCTCGAAGTGCCCGTTACATTTTCTATCGAGCCAAAAGAAGTGTCAGATACAACAACGGTCACTCTTGATTTTGGCGGCGAGATGCTCACACTTGACAAGAGCGGTACGGTCTATGAGGGAACAAAGATTTTCCCCCTAAGCGGCGAGATATTCGATCCCAATATAGTTATAGAGGAGAGCGGCATAAAGCAGGTCACGTCTGACTACAACATAAGAGTGGAAGGCCTTATTTTTGACCACTTCTTCCCAATGCTCTACGCTCACTACTCTGGCGGTCGGAGCACGTCGAACAGTGCAGGGTCGGATGAGTATGAGTACAGTCAAGATGGAATGCTCTTCATCGAGGCTGTGGGAGATAGAGACAGCTTTGTTAGTGCTAACTTTGCGACATATATCAACGGCGAGCTTATAGAGAATGTAGAGATTTCGCAAGACATCCTGCTTGGCGCAAGCGAACTTGAACTTGATAACACCCACATACTGATAAAGGGCGATATATTAGAGTCCTTCGTAACGGCGGTCGACCATATGGGCTTTATCCACGAAACCCTGATAGAGTACTACGTTGCAGGGGAAGAAAACCAAAGAGAACCCTACTACGACAGCCACAAAATAACATCCCCCGACGGCACGGTGATATACGAGAGTAACAATGAGGGCAAGCTTTATTAATGCCTTGAAGATAATCTATACTTTGTGAATATTTGTAAATTTCACTAAATAGGTGCGATTTTTTGAACATTCACAAAAAATGCGTGCATTACGTTGCCATATAAAAACTTAACCCACACTAATAATCCCAACTATCCTTACGGCTCTCTTGTGCCTTGCCGCTGCCTTTGTAGATGCCGACCGAAAAAAGCGCACCGGGGATGGCGGCCAGTGGGAGCATTGCAGAGGCTATAATCATAATAGTATGATCAAAAAGCCCAAGATAAGGGGCTGACACAAAAATAAAAATAACAACGCCGGCAACAAAAGCATTTATTGTGTACTTTATGCGCCCCGATCTGTTTAGCTCGGGAAATGTCTTAATTTGCACGAAATGCGCTATACTAAACCCGAGGGTGAAATATAAAAGAGGCTCGGAAATCGTGCTGTATAGCGAGTACCAAAACATGCCGCTGTTGTTGTGAATAAACTCGCCGTACCTAACGGCATAGGAGAAAAACATACGAAGACCAAAGGTAATAGCGCAGATAACAGAGGACAAAATAAGCTGAATTTGAGAGACCATATTAATACCGCCTTTTTAATTTAAACAAAATTGATAATTTTTGAATATTATACCAAAAATAAAGCTAACAGTCAATCTAAGGGCTTGACTGCATCTGTCGCACCGCCCACTTGACATGTACACGATTATTTAGTACAATACCATATATAAAGCGATGAAGGGGATATAAAGCGCATAGTTTTTGCGATATAGAGAGCACGCCTGTTTGCTGGAAGGCGGCACGCAGACCTTGCGGTATGAGTCACCCCCGAGTTTTGCCCCGAATTTTTAAGGGCAGACGGTCACCCACCGTTATATGGGGCGGCGACAGTCGCACGAGTGGCGGAATTTTTTCCGCAATGAGAGTGGTACCACGGAGTTTTTCCGTCTCTCGCCTATTGGCGAGGGGCGGTTTTTTGTTTTTAAAACTCAAAAGTGTACACAATTAGAGTAAGAAATACATTTAATAAATAGGAGGACATCATGCAAAAGGAAATTGCAAAGGTATACGATCCGCACGAGGTCGAGGACAGGCTTTATAAAAAATGGGAGGAGTCGGGCTATTTTAAGGTAGATAGCAGCAGCGAAAAAGAGCCCTACACAATAGTAATGCCGCCCCCCAATGTAACGGGCCAGCTCCACATGGGTCACGCTATGGACGGCACACTTCAAGATACGCTTATAAGACAAAAGCGCATGGCAGGCTACGAGGCCTTGTGGCTACCCGGCGTTGACCATGCAGGCATTGCAACGCAGGTTAAGGTTGAGGAGATGCTCAGAAAAGAGGGAATATCAAAGCACGACCTCGGCCGTGAGAAGTTCCTTGAGCATGTCTGGGCTTGGAAGGAAAAATATGGCTCGAACATTGTAAACCAGCTTAGAAAGATGGGCTCATCTTGCGACTGGAGTCGTGAGCGTTTTACAATGGACGAGATCTGCTCCAAAGCGGTGCGTGAGGTCTTTGTAAACCTATACGACAAAGGGCTTGTTTACAGAGGTAACCGCATCATCAACTGGTGCCCCGACTGTATGACGGCACTTTCCGACATCGAAGTAGAGTTTACCGAAAAGGCAGGCCACTTGTGGCATATCAAATACCCCCTTGCAGACGGCACAGGCCACGTTGTCTGCGCAACCTCACGCCCTGAGACAATGATTGGCGATACAGGCATTGCAGTTCACCCCGAGGACGAGAGGTACATGAATCTAATTGGCAAAAAGGCAATACTGCCCCTTGTCGGCCGTGAGATCATCATTTTCGGCGACGACTATGTAGAGCGTGAATTTGGCTCGGGCTGTGTTAAGGTTACACCTGCTCACGACCCCAACGACTTCGAGATGGGCGTGCGCAATGGGCTTGAAACGATGGTCATCCTAACCCCTGAGGGCAAGATGGCGGCCAACACAGGCAAGTATGCAGGCATGGACAGATACGAGGCTCGCAAGGCGATAGTCAAGGATTTAGAGGAGGGCGGTCACCTTGAAAAAATAGAAGATCTCCCCCACAATGTCGGCACATGCTACCGCTGTTCGACCGATATAGAGACCATGACGAGTGACCAGTGGTTTGTCAAGATGGAGCCCCTTGCAAAGCCTGCAATAGAGGCGGTGCGTAGCGGCGACATTAAATTTGTGCCCTCTCGTTTTTCGGGCACATACTACAACTGGATGGAAAATGTGCGTGACTGGTGCGTATCCCGTCAGCTATGGTGGGGTCATAGAATACCTGCCTTCTACTGTGACACTTGCGGCGAGATGATCGTATCAAAAGAGGATATAGCGACCTGCCCGAAATGCAGTAAGGCTATGCGCCAAGACGAGGACGTTCTCGACACGTGGTTCTCCTCTGCCCTTTGGCCCTTTGAAACACTCGGATGGCCGGAAGATAGCGAGGACATGAAAAAGTTCTACCCAACATCAACACTTGTTACAGGGTACGACATTATATTCTTCTGGGTCGCTCGTATGATATTCTCGGGGATCGAGCACACAGGAGAGAAACCCTTTAGCGATGTTCTAATTCACGGACTTGTAAGAGATTCGCAAGGCCGCAAGATGAGCAAGTCGCTCGGCAACGGTATCGACCCACTGGAAATTATATCGACATACGGCGCAGATGCACTTCGCTTTACACTGCTAACAGGCAACTCCCCCGGCAACGACACACGCTTTTCGACAGAAAAGGTCGAGAACGGCCGCAACTTTGCAAATAAAATTTGGAATGCCTCTCGCTTTGTTTTGATGAATTTGGAGGGCGATGTCGAGGGACTTCCCGAGCACTTAGAGCTTGAAGACAAGTGGATTTTAACAAAGCTAAACAAGCTAACGGCAGACGTTACGACAAACTTTGACAGATACGATTTAGGCGTCGCCCTTGGCAATGTCTACGACTTTTTCTGGGACAGTTTTTGCGACTGGTATATAGAAATGAGCAAGGCAAGACTATTCGACAGCGAGGACATAGCGGCAAAGACAGGCGCACAAAAGGTGCTTGTATATGTCCTAAAATCGGCACTAAAACTTCTCCACCCCTTTATGCCATTTATAACAGAGGAGATTTACAAGAGCATTTCAAATGAAGAGACAATAATGCTTGCCGAGTGGCCGACCTACAAAGAGGAGCTAAACTTTGCGGAAGATGCCGCCAAGATGGACAAGATTATGGAGGCAATCCGCAGTATGAGAGCTCGCCGTGCCGAGATGAATGTACCGCCCTCAAAGAAGGCAAATGTATATATCGAAACAGAGGATACAGACGTATTTGCGGCAGGCATACCCTTTATGAAGCGCCTTGCCTCTGCGCTTGAAGTCTTTATAGGCGAAGAAGCCCCCGCCGACAGCGTTACAATAGTAACAGACGGCGCAAGAATATTTATCCCGATGGGCGAGCTTGTAGACTACAAGGCGGAAAAGGTACGTCTTGAGGGGGAGAAAAAGAAACTTCTAAAGGAGCTCGAGCGTGTAGAGCGTCAGCTTTCAAACGAGAAGTTTGTCTCCAAAGCACCGCCTGCCCTTGTCGACGAGGAAAATGCAAAGCTTGCAAAGTTTAAAGAAATGCTCGCCATGGTCGAGGAGAGCATAGCAAAACTTCCGCTATAAGGAGGATATATGCTGACATATGACGAGGCTATAAGCTATGTCCACAGCGCACTTGTCTTTGGAATAAAACCTGGGCTTACACGTGTTGAAGCTGTGCTAAAGGAGCTTGGCAACCCCCACGAAAAATTGAAGTTTGCCCACATCGCAGGCACAAACGGCAAGGGGAGCACAACGGCTACGACGGCCGCTATTTTAAGGGCGGCAGGCTATAAAGTTGGCATGTTTATCTCGCCCTACCTTGAGTTTTTCGAGGAGCGTATGCAGGTAAACGGCGAGATGATAAGCCGTGAGGAGCTGAGCCACTGCGTTACCGCCGTAAAGGAGGCCGCCGAGCGTTCGGGGGTAGAGCCGAGCGAGTTTGAAATTGTAACAGCGACCGCCATGCTCTTTTTCGAGCGGCAGGGGTGCGACATTGTTGTGCTCGAAGTCGGCCTTGGCGGACGGTTTGACGCTACAAATATAATCCCATGCCCCGAAGTTGCCGTTATAACCTCGATTTCACTCGACCATACAAATATCCTTGGCGAGACCTACGAGGAAATAGCCATGGAAAAGTGCGGTATTATAAAAGAGGCTGGCGCTGTCGTGCGCTACCCCGAGCAACAAGAAAGCGCACGGCTTGTTATAGAGCGCCGTGTAAACGAGGAGTGCGGCTACCTTAAAACTCCCGATTTAAAGGAGCTTTTCCCAAAAAAGGAGAGCATCGAGGGGAGCGAGTTTGTCTACAAGGGCATGAGGCTAAAGACAAAACTTGTAGGCGAGCATCAGCTGAAAAATATAATAACGGCAATCGAAGCGGCATTTATGCTATCGCTCAGAGGGTTTAATATAACGGAGGAGCACATAAAAGAGGGTGTCACAAATGTGACCTTCTCGGGTCGCTTCGAAGTCGTGTCAAAAGAGCCACTTATCGTGCTCGACGGCGGCCACAACGAGGACGGCGTTCGTGTTCTGCGCTCTGCGACACTGCGGCACATCAGGACAAGGCGAGGACGGCTTATAGTCGTGATGGGTATGCTAAACGGCAAAAACCACACAAAGTCAATCCCCATGATAGCAGCCCTTGCCGACATGTTTATTGCGGCCTCACCGGACAACCCGAGAGCCCTTGCGGTAGAGGAAATAGCAAATGCGGCCGACCCATGCCCGATGGTCAAAAAAGCAGAAAGCGTAAAGAGCGCCATCGACATGGCGCTAAGCCATGCCAAAGCGGAGGACAGCATATTAATATGCGGCTCACTATATCTTGTGGGAGAGGCAAGGACTTATATTAGAAATTTAGAGCTCGGCATTATTTCACCAAGAAGCGAAGTTTAGCCAAACTGATTTTTTCAAAAAAGGAATAATTTGACAAATTTTTCATATAATAGAGGTTATGATATTTTCATAGCCTCTATTTTTTATTAAATAGTACAGTCGCAAACAACCGAAAGGAGGGGGAGCGGCGAGGGCGGCACCATCAGGGTGCCCCCTGGCATTAAATTCCCGCCCCGAGGGCGGCGAAAATCAGCTCGACTGATTTTTCGGTTATGATATTTTCATAGCCTCTATTTTTTATTAAATAGTACAGTCGCAAACAACCGAAAGGAGGGGGAGCGGCGAGGGCGGCACCATCAGGGTGCCCCCTGGCATTAAATTCCCGCCCCGAGGGCGGCGAAAATCAGCTCGACTGATTTTTCGGTTATGATATTTTCATAGCCTCTATTTTTTAAAGGGTGACAGATGCACCGCTCGCCCATTAACACAACATCGTTCTAAAAAAGAGGGCAACCGTAAATAATACTAAACTAAAAAGGTGAAGTAATATGAATTTAAAACTACAAACAGAAGGCAGGCGGCTTACCGCCATTATAACGGGCGACATAGACCATCACAGTGCCGTACTGCTAAGAGAGCAGGTCGACCGCCAAATTGCCGCTACAAGGCCGCAGGAATTTGTTATAGACCTTGCAGGCGTAACATTTATGGACAGCTCAGGGCTTGGCTTTATAATGGGGCGCTACAAGCTAATAGCGGCACAAGGCGGCAGAATAGCGGTAACGGGGGACAGCGGTCGGATTTCGAAAATTCTCGAAATGTCGGGGGCATTTAAATTTGTCGAACATTGGGAGGTAACAAAATGAAGGTAATAAACCAAGTTAAAATGAGTTTTCCGTCACGCTCGGTAAACGAGAGCTTTGCAAGGGTAACAGCGGCCGCCATGGCAAGTCAGGCAGATCCCACGATAGACGTGATAGCCGACATAAAAACGGCAGTTTCGGAGGCCGTGACAAATGCTGTGGTGCACGCATATCCAAAGGAAATCGGCATGATTTACATAACGATGAAAATGTTTGAAGGCGGTATATTCTCGGTAACGGTAAAGGACAAGGGTGTGGGAATAGACGATGTAAAGCTCGCAAGAACGGCATGTTACACAACCTCACCCGAGACCGAGCGTAGTGGTATGGGCTTTACCGTTATGGAGGTCTTTATGGACAAGGTCAAGGTCATATCAAAGCTTGGGGTCGGCACTACCGTCACCATGACAAAAAAGCTAATATGAATGCTACAAAATTCGACATGCTATCTGCCGCAAAGAGTGGCGACAAAGAGGCCATGGGGCGATTTTTCGAGCAAAATCAAGGGCTTGTCCGCATGGCGGTAGGCAGGTTTTTAGGGAGAGGTGCAGAGTACGACGACCTCTTTCAAATCGGGTCGATGGCATTTGTTAAAGCGGTAAAAAATTTCGATCTAACTGCCGGCGTGCAATTTTCAACATACGCAGTGCCGGTAATAATAGGGGAGCTTCGCCGCCATTTTAGGGACACAGGCCCTGTTAGAATTAGTCGTGGAATAAAAGAGCAGGCACGAAATCTGTCGGCACTGCAAAACGAGCTCTCGACAACGCTCGGCAGAGAACCCACAATATCAGAACTCTCTGCCGCCTCGGGCTACGACAGAGCAACAATAACATTAGCACTCGACTCCCTCGCCCCGATCTTGTCACTATCCTACACCCCCGACGGAGACGGCGAGGGGCTTATGGGTCTGCTTGGGTATGACGAGTCGGATAAAATTGTCGAGCATCTTGCCTTAAATAATGCTATAGCAAAATTGCCTGATAGGGAGCGTCAACTGCTGATACTGCGCTATTTCAAGAGCAAGACCCAACAGGAAACGGCGGCAGAGCTTGGCATATCACAAGTGCAGGTTTCAAGGCTCGAAAAAAGGGCCCTTGCAAAGCTTAGGGAGGTAGTTCCTTAGATTAGGTAAGAGGTAAGAAGTAAGAAGTAAGAACTGTGGTGAAAAATTGCTGGGGCAATTTTTGGTTTATTTTATTTTTATAAAAAAGATAAAATCAAGTGATTTCGGAAGGTGGGGGAGCGGCGAGGGGGCACCATCAGGGTGCCCTTCGTCGTTAAATTCCCGCCCGTGGGCGTTAAAATCAGCTTTAGCTGATTTCTTCAGTTTGGAGAAAACACTTTTTCTCCAAACTGAAGAAAGTCCAAGGCTATGCCTTGGACTCAGACTGGAGAAAAACCCTAAGTCAAGCCCCTTCGGAAGGAGGGGGAGCGGCGAGGGGGCACCATCAGGGTGCCCTCTGGCGTTAAATTCCCGCCCCGAGGGCGTTAAAATCAGCTTTAGCTGATTTCTCAGCTTGGAGAAAACACTTTTTCTCCAAGCTGAGTCCAAGGCTATGCCTTGGACTTTCTTTTTAATCTGTTAGGGCAAAGTCTATGCGGCGGCTGATGTAGTCGGCGGCCGCTAAGCGGACTTTAATTTCGTCGGCAAATTTGAATTTTTTGCCGCTGCGTTTACCCGAAAGGGAGAGTGTCGACTCGTCGTAGACATAGTATTCATCGCCAAGGTCGGTTATGTGGAGTAGCCCCTCTACGCCATTTGGCAGCTCGATAAATAGGCCAAAGGGTACTACACTGCTAACGACGCCGACAAAATCTTGACCGACAAACTTCGACATATAAAGACAGCTATACATGCTCTCTATATCCCTCTCGCACTCAACAGAGCGCCATTCGCACTCGGTAGCGTGCTCTGCCTCACCCTCGGCGGCCGACCCCATTTGGGTTAGTGCGCCACGGTTTTTGTCGAGCAGATAGCCGATAGCACGATGTACGAGCAGGTCGGGGTATCGGCGAATGGGGGAGGTAAAATGGCAATACATGGGGGAGGCAAGCCCGAAATGCCCCAAATTCTCGGAGGAGTATTTAGCCCTCATCATGGAGCGCACAAGCTGGCGCATAACGAGCTGTTCGTGCGGCTTTGCCTTGACAAGTTCCATAATACGTGCGTACTCGTCGGACGACAGCTTGCCCTCCTTTGTGTGCACATCAATGCCGAGCAAAGAAAGCGTTTTAACAAGGCTCTCTGTTTTATCGGGGTCGGGCGCTTCGTGTATTCGGTATATGCAAGATGCCTTGGACTTTGTAAGAAATCCGGCGACAGCTTCGTTTGCGACAAGCATAAATTCTTCTATAAGTCGCTCGGTTATGCCCCTCTCCCTCGGAATAACGGCGGTAGGCTCGCCTGCTTCGTCTAATGTAATTACAGCCTCCTTTGTCTCAAAGGAGAGAGCACCACGTTCTGCCCTTATTTCGGTCAGCCGTTCCGATAGCTTTAGCATCTCACGCAAAATGGGCAGCTGATTTGCATACTTTTCAACAAGCGTATCATCCCCTGCAAGAAGTGAATTTATCTCCTCGTATACACCTCTGCGCTTGGAATTAATTACAGAGCGGTAGACATTGCAACCGACATATCGTCCTTCGGGAGTAAACTCCATATCGCATGTCATGGTAAGGCGGTCGACGCCCTCTCTTAAAGAGCAAAGATCGTCTGAAAGCGCAAAGGGAAGCATTGGGACTACCTTGTCTACAAAATAAACAGAAGTGCCCCTTGCCTTTGCCTCATTGTCTATAACATCGCCCGCCTTGACGTAGTTCGACACATCTGCAATGTGAACGCCAAGGAGCAAATTTCCGTTTGGCAGGGTTTCGAGCGATATGGCATCGTCGAAATCCTTTGCGCCGGCGCCATCTATCGTGAATATCATCTTGTCGGTTAGATCGACCCTGTCGGCAGATGTCGAAATGGCGCCGCTCTTTTGGTAGCTCTCGGCCTTTTCAACGGCATCTGTCGGGTACTCGGTGCTAATTCCGTGCGTTTCAAGCAGTGCCTCGTAGTTTGGCATAAACTCATCTGCCGCCCCAAATACACGCTCTATTGTTCCTTCGGCAAGCTTGCGCCCCTCGGGGTAGCGGCTTATGCGAAGGAGCACCTTGTCACCCTCTTTTGCAAGAGGGTCGTTTTTTGCAATTTTAATCTTCTCGCAAATGTCCTTGTTGTCGGGACGAAGAACAATCCTGTTGTTATCCTCGACAAGAACACCTATTACAGATAGAGTGCGCCGCTCGATAATGCGAGTTATCTCGCCACGTGCGGCATAGTCACCCTCGGCAGGTCGTGTCTCACGCACCTCTACAAGATCGCCACCCATAGCGCCCTTCGAGGCCTTGTCCCCGACATACATGCGACGAGCTCCGTCTATAACAAAGCCAAAGCCCTTACCTGTACCCTCGTATGTGCCTTTAAAGCGAGTGGCAACCCTCTTTTTTCCCTGAACCTGAGGGCTCCTCGCCGCATTTTTCGATCCACGTCTCGATCTGTGAGCAGGCTTTGATGAGCCCTTGCCGCCCCTACCTCTGCTCATAATCCCACCGCACGATCTGCCGCCTCTTGTGCCGCCTTGCAAAACTCCTCGTCCAAAACAAGGCTCGTAGGGGCGCTGTCGGCACTCTCCATCCACTGATCTACCATGTCGATCTCTGCATATGTGGGGGCTGAAAATTTAAAGGAGGTCGGAAGTCCTACGGCACTTTGACCGGTTAGCGTTGCAAAGAATACACATGCCGCAAGATATGCACCTTGCGAAGATGTGTGCTCGCCGTCTGAAAAGTAGAGCTCATACTTGTCTCTAAGTTGACCCCAAGCCTCTCCGACTGGGGCGAGCATCATGCACGATTTTGCGGCAACATTTCTATGAGCCGCCTCTATAACTGCCTGCCCTTCGGGGTTGTTCTTCTCGCTCCAACACTGATACAAAACAGGTGTGGCAGAGCTAAAATTAACCATTTTCATAATTTTTGAGAGCGAGTCCTCGAGATGCTGCTCTCCGGGGAAGGGGTGAGCTGTATGCTGAAGCACGATATAGTCGTAGTTGCCATAGAAAATGTTATACCGCACATCCCACTGCTTAAACTGCCACTCAAGCCCACGACCGCCCGAGGTATTTTGCACCGCATCTATGCTAACCCCCTTAGAATCCGCCATCTGCCTCAAAAGCTCCGGCATGTCATTAACAAAAGTATGACTGTTCCCAACAAACAAAACCTTCATTCCAAACCTCCTTTTATAAATATAATCCCAAAAAAATTGCCCCGCAATTTTTTCACCACAGTTCTTAGTTCTTAGTTCTTACTTATTACTTAACTTAATAAGCCTTACCCCAAACGATCATCTCTTTAGCCGGCTTGCCGCACATGGGGCAGACATCGCCAATTTCTTCTCTGTCAAAGGGCATACAACGGCTCGACATGCCGACCTCGTTCTTAACCTTTTCTTCACAGGCAAGCTCGCCGCACCACATTGTCTTAACAAAAACATTCTCGTCGGCAAAGCTCTTTAGCTCCTCCATTGTCTTTGCTGTGCGAGTGCGCTCGGTCCTTGCATCAAATGCCTTTTTGTATATTCTCTGCCTAAAGGCTTCGAGCATCTCGGGAAGCTTATCGGCAAGCTCTGACAGCGCTACTACCGTCTTAGTCCTATCGTCTCTTGAAACGACGACACACTGGCCGTTTTCAATATCACGTGGGCCAAGCTCTACTCTAAGCGGTACGCCCTTCATCTCGTATTCCGAGAACTTCCAGCCTGCCGAATTGTCTGTTGTGTCGCACTTTGCCCTAATGCCTGCCGATTTTAGCTCCTCTGTAAGAGCAAGCGCTCTGTCGGTAACGCCCTCTTTGTGAGCGGCAATCGGAATAACAACGACCTGAATCGGAGCAACGGCAGGAGGGAGCACAAGGCCGTTATCGTCGCCATGCGTCATAATAATTCCGCCGATCATACGTGTCGACAGTCCCCACGAGGTCTGATGTGGGAAGGCAAGCTTGTTTTGCTTGTCTGTATATGTTATGTCAAAAGCCTTTGCAAAGCCGTCGCCAAAATAGTGCGACGTGCCCGACTGCAATGCCTTGCCATCGTACATCATTGCCTCTATCGTGTATGTCGCCTCTGCGCCTGCAAACTTCTCTTTATCGGTCTTTTTACCACGAAGCACGGGAATTGCAAGGCTTCCTTCGGCAAAGTCTGCATATACATTTAGCATCTGCATGGTCTCGCTCTTTGCCTCCTCGGCCGTCTCGTGCATTGTGTGACCCTCTTGCCAATAAAACTCCATCGTGCGAAGGAAGGGGCGAGTGGTCTTTTCCCATCTAATAACGGAGCACCACTGATTATATAGCTTAGGAAGATCTCTCCACGAGTGAATTATATTTGCAAAATGCTCGCAAAAGAGCGTCTCGGAAGTCGGTCTGATGCAAAGGCGCTCTGTAAGTTCTTCGCTACCGCCCATAGTAACCCAAGCTACCTCGGGCGCAAAACCTGCCACATGATCCTTCTCCTTTTGTAGCAGGCTCTCGGGAATTAGCATGGGTAGTGCCACATTTTCATGGCCAAGTCGCTTAAACTCGGTATCGAGAATTTTTGTTATGTTCTCCCAAATAGCATAACCATATGGGCGCACTATCATGCAACCACGAACACTGGAATAATCGGCAAGCTCTGCCTTTTTAACAATGTCGGTATACCACTTTGCAAAGTCCTCATCACGAGAGGTAATTTCCTGAACTAATTTTTCCTTACTCATTTTCTACCACCTAAAATAATTTTATATTATATTCTATCATATATACGTCTATATTCGCAATTGTTTTTGCAATTTTGTTTAGATAATAATGACCTTGCACTGCGCTCTTGCACCGCTTTGAGAGGAGGCACTATTTTTTTGATACAGAGAACAAAAAAGAGGGGGTTAACATGCTCCCCCTCTTTTACGGTAAATCAACAGGTCGATTGTCCGTCATATTAACTTAAACCAAAAGACGCCTTCAAGTGCTTTGCAAAAAACTAACCCTCGAGCATATCCGCAAAATCCTGCATAGGCATGGGCTTTGCGAAATAATAACCTTGTGCTATGTCACAAGATACCGACTTTAAAAACTCGAGCTGATCTATCGTTTCAATGCCCTCGGCAACAGTTTCCATGCCGAGATTATGGGCGAGCTGTATAATTGCATCGATAACAATCTTCTGCCGCTCGTCCTCCTTGTCCTTTAGGAAAAAACTCTTGTCGAGCTTTAGCGTTTCTACCTTTAGGTTTCTAATCATGCCAAGGGTGGAGTAGCCCGAGCCAAAGTCGTCTATCGCAACGGCAAAGCCTGCATCTTCAAGCTCTGCAAGGAGAAGTTCAAATATCGATTCCTCCTCGGCCATTATTGTCTCGGTAAGCTCGACTTCGATTAGATGAGAGGGGATATTATATCTGTCGATTATCTCCTTTATCTCGGCAACAAAGCTCTCTTTTTGAATGTTCTTTCTCGAAAAGTTAACCGAAACAGGTACCGTTTTAAGGCCTTTGTCTATGCGGTCTTTTAGGAAAGCAGAGACCTTTTCAAGCATATATCTGTCGAGCTGGATGATAAATCCGTTGCTCTCGAATAGCGGGATAAAGTCGTTTGGAAAATACATATGACCGCTGGGCTCGATCCATCTAACAAGTGCCTCTGCCGATACGATTTCACCTGTATTAACACAATTTTTAGGCTGTAAGTAGACCTTAAATTCGTTATTGTCAAGCGCACGTTGCATCTTGTTTGTTATGTCGCCCACCACAATTAAGTGCTTTTTTAAATGGTCGTCGTAGTCGAGGGCATATGTTCCTTGCACCTTGGAATGGCTGTGCGCCATTGTGGCACGGTTTACAAGATCGTCAACATCTATATCGCCGGGATTTACAAGGCACCTGCCAAATCTAAATACAAAGTTATGATCCTCTGCCACACTCAGTTTTGATTTGAATATCTCGGTGTATGCGGCGACCGTTGCATCTAAGTCTGTAAAGAATTCCTCTCTTGCAAAGAGAATAAACTCATCGGTCGACATTCTCGCTTGAATAAATGTATCTTCTTCAAGATCACGCCCTGCATCGGCCAGTGTCTTTATGACCTCGTTACCAACCTCGTAGCTGTAAAGCTCGTTTATTGTCTTAAAGTTTACAACGTCCGCCTTGACCACATAATATCTCTGATCCTTGTTTTTCTTTAAAATCTCCGCAACGTCAATTTTAAACTTGGCAAGATTTCTAATGCCTGTAAGCTCGTCGTAATATGCCACATGCTCGATAGTTTCAAGGCTTTTTTTGCGTGACTCAAGTATGTACCTAATCATCAAAAAGAGCGACGTCATGGAGGCCAGTGTTATAATGAGCATCCTAAAAGAAATGGCCTCGGCCGTTTGCGCTACCTCGTCTTCGTTTACCATATACATAACTGTCCAGTCGTTATATGAAAGTGGCAAATATGCCGCAACACGGCTATCTCCATCTACCTCGAAGGAAATATTGTTTGGAGTGCCTGTTGCGATGTCGGACATTATCGTTTCGATGGTAACGGTATCTTCCGAAAATTTCACGGCGCTAAGCGAAGATAGCTCCTCGTCTAAATCGTATGTACTATACATAACGTCGGCACTGCTGTTTAGCACAATTGCACTGCCGCCACCGCCTAAAGAGCTATATAAAATTTCGTTTAAATAATCTGCACTATACTCTGCGGCAAGTACGCCGGAAACTTCGCCGTCATAATATATTGGAGATGCGACTGCCGACACACGCTTACCTGTGAATGTCGAAACATAGGGCTCTGAAAAGGACTTTTGACCGAGCAGTGCCGCCTTAAAATAATCTCTGTCTGAAATGTCGATAGGCGACATATCGGAGAGAACTCCACGTCCATCTGTATAGACAATCATAATATTTTCGAAGTTGTAATCGTCTTTAATGCTCTCTATATACGCCATTGTTTCCTCGGGTTTGTATCCGAAGATCGTTATTGATTCGGCCAATGTTTCGACAGCTATTTGCTCTCTTTCAAGCTCGTTTTCAAAAACAGTCGAAAGTTGCTTTAGGTATTCATCAACAGTGCCCCGTGTCATGCGGTCGAGGTCGTTGTTAATTTCACTGTTAAACCACGACGTTAAAAACATTATGGCTGTAAATAGTAAAGTGAACATTATAGAGATTTTACCTGTTAAAGCTTTGTTTTTCACGTCGTCCCCCTTATAACGAAACTTCTCTATATCTTGTATTTTTAGACTGAATAATACTATCACAATACTGAGATATATTCAACAGATTAGCAATATTTTCTTCAAATAAATTGAATAAACTTAAGTAAAAGTTATAAAATTACAAATAATTACAATAAAACGGAGTTCGATATAACGAACTCCGTTTTGCAAAACCCCTACTATTTTATTATAATCAATGTTGCGACAAACTCGCCATCGACAAACTTGCCGTAGGCAGTAACGCTGTCAAACTCGTTTATCGAATAGAATGTCGTGTTAGAGCCTGTCGAGGTTAGATACTTAGTGTCCTCGTCGGGTCTTACAAGCACATTTCCTTCCTCTGTGCCTATCTGATAGTATTCCTCACGAATATTAATGTAGAGTAGCTCTCCTGTAACTTCCGTCGCATCAGAGTCTGTTATTGCTGTATTGCCTGTGTAGGAGTCTATCGTTATAAGAGTTATAAGGCCCTCGTCCTCTGTTAGTGTTACCTTTGCACCGATTGCATCTGTCAAGGGGACGAGCTCCTCCTCGTATAGTGCTATGCAGTCTTCGTGGAGCAGGTAAGCGGTCTCGCTACCGTCTGCATTGCCCATAACAAGGTTGTATCCGCCGCTCGACAGTTCTATACGAAGTACAACACCGTCAGAAGCCGATGCCCCTTGGTTTACTTCGATAATGTAGAGCTGACCGTCTCTATATTCAACCGTAACCGCATCGCCACCGTCTACCTTGTCTATCGAAGAATAGTCGTTGTATTTTTGAACTCCGGGCATGTTGGAAGGAACCATTATTAGGCTACGTTGCTCTGTGCCGACCTTTAGATCTACAACTATCGGATCGCCCAAGGTTACATCTTGTACAACGGCATCGTAGGAGAAATCACCAGTCGAAGTGCGCACTTCCTTTGCCTTGCCGTCTTCAAGTTCTATTCTAACGAGCTGACCCTTTGGAATGCTGTTTATATCTGTCTTCTTTGTGCCGACATAGACAACTGTGCCGTCCTCTACTTGCTCGTATGTAAGCTCGTCGCCTGTAATGGGATCGGCAATTCTAAGTGCTGTGTCGCCGTTAACAACGACTGTAAGCAGGTATGCGCCTATGGCAAAACCTCTGTCGGTAGTAACATCTATTCTCTCGGGAGTGCCATCGTCGTAGTATCTAACCTGACCGTACATGCCGTCGATATCCTCTACATTAACGCTCTTGCCGTCTATGTAGTAGTCTGTACTTGCGATTACATTCATGTTAACTGTAACTGCATCAACATTTGTCATGTAAAGCTCGCCATATGCCTCGGTAAATATGCCGCTGTTGGCCGACATTCCGCCGATAAGAGTGACAGATAACAGCTTGCCGCTTGCATCTGTTGTAACTGTCGCTTCGGTATATTCTTGCTCTGCCTCTATCATCGAAGCGTTGCCAACAACGCCATCGATAACTACCTTTGTTGTCTGTCCGAAGTTGTACACGCTGCCGTCTGTTAAAACGAGCGCTGTGTTTGTTATGTCTTTAATTATGCCGTCTTTAACTGTCGGTGTAATTGCCTCTATAACGAGCGGCTGACCTTCGCCGTCGAGCTCTATTATAACATAGTCGTCCTCAAGCTCTCTGTCGAATGGCACTATAATGCCGTTTTCTCTAACAATTACATGGTCTGCAATTGTGTAGTTGTTCGTAGAGTTACCAAGCTTTATGTTTAATATACTGCCAGAAACCGATGTAACAGTACCTGCCGCAAAGTTGTATGTCTCGAACTCCTCAAGCCTTACCACCTTCTTGTTTTGCTCCATAAAATCGAGCGAACGAGATAGCATTGTGGCAACAGCGCCTCTCGTTACATTTTCAAGCGGCATATAGTTGCCGTTTTCATCGCCGAGTACAATCTCCAAATCAGAGAGCAGTGCAACATGAGGCTTTGCATCATCCTCTATCAAATCGAGGTCTACAAAGTCCATATCGTCAATATCTGTCATGGCGGCAAGATTTGTATAACCCATTGCATTTACAAGCCATACAGCAAGGTCTTGCCTTGTCGCTGTCTTGCCGAGAGAGTTTGCCGCAAGGGAGGTAAACTCGCCCGCAGAGAGCACGCCAAGTTCAAGACAGATTGCAAACTCATCGTGTGCCCATGCGTACTGAGCCGGAACTACACCCTCTATTGTGCTGTCCCATTTTTCAAGAACCTCGTCGGCAACATCGGAATCGCCCTGCCAAAGTCTTGATACAAATGCAAGCGTTTCGGCATTTGTTACAGCACGATCGGGCTTAAAGGAGCCGTCCTCGTAGCCCATAACAAGCCCCTTCGAAGAAATGTCCTCTACATATGATTCCGACCAGTGCCCCTCTATATCGGAAAAAGATGCTCCAAGTGCCATTGTTGTAAGCATAAGCATAACAATAAGCATCGCCAAGGTGCGCTTCATAATAACTCCTCCTGTTAATATAAATATTGTATTATGACGTAGCACCCCAAAAGTTGTTCCATCTTTTGGGGTATCAATAATGGTAATTATACCACTTTATAACGGCACTTGCAATAATTATAAATAACATAGAGCGAAAAGTTAACTGCGATATTGCATAGATAGACATTTATATTTTGGTGGCAAAATGCAAATAGCCCTCAAATATAATACTAAAAGCGTGAAATATGCAAAATTGCCTAAACAAATAGAGTGAATTTGTGCAATATTATACAACATTACTAAGTCAAAATAGTGGAAAAAAATCACATATTGTGATATTATATTTAATAGAGGTGAATGATATGAAAATTCGTGAATTTGGCGTAGAAATGTGGATGAACAAGTACGAAACTTGGACAGATTGCAACCTTGCAGAGACATGTGTTGAATCGGTCACGGTCGAGCAGTTAATCTCGATGTGTGGCAACAAAGAAGAAATACTGGATAATATACTAAAAACAAAGATGACCTATGGCGACATAGAGGGCTCTGTTAGGCTTAGAACGGCCATTGCCTCCCTTTATAAAACGGTAACACCCGAGAGAGTGTCGGTAATGCACGGCGCAATCGGCGCAAACGCTCTAACGCTTATGGGACTTCTTGAAAAGGGCGATAAAGTGGTAACGGTAGTTCCCACATATCAGCAGCACTACTCTATCCCCGAGTCTATCGGGTGCGAGGTCTCGCTTTGTCATTTGAAAAAGGAAAACAAATGGCAGCCCGACATAGCAGAGCTTGCCGCCCTTGTAAAAGAGGACACAAAGCTTATATGCATTAACAACCCCAACAACCCAACAGGAGCTTTGATGGACGAAGCTACACTTAAAGCAATTGTTGAAATTGCAAAAAAGGTCGGTGCATACATACTTTGCGACGAAGCATACAGAGGAATAAACCATGAAGGCGACAGCTTTACAGCCTCGATTGCCGATCTGTACGAAAAGGGAATAGCAACAGGCACAATGTCTAAGCCGTTTTCTCTTGCGGGCCTTAGAGTGGGCTGGGTTGCAGCTCCGTCCGAGATAATTACAATGCTGTCCAAGATGAGAGACTACCACGTTATAAGTGTCGGCAGGATAGACGACTATCTTGCAGCCCTTGCAATAGAGAACAGTCAAAAGCTAATCGACCGCTCGCTTGAGATATGCAAAAAGAACATAGAAGTTCTTGATAAATGGGTGGAGAGCGAACCTCATATAAGCTATGTAAGACCTCAGTCGGGCACGGTAACGCTGCTTGAGTACGACATAGATATGAAGGCGGACCTTCTTTGCGACACGCTTCAAAAGGAAACAGGAGTTATGCTACTGCCCGGTACATGCTTTGATATGGACGGGTATCTAAGGATTGGTTTTGGTAACAATACAAGCGATATGGAACGTGGTCTTGCAATTTTCAGTAAATGGTTAAAATCAAAAGCGTAAACTGTAAAGGTGACTTAAATGTTTGCAAAAAGAGGTAGTATAACTTATAATTAAGTACATTATTTGAACAATTTGTTAAATTTACACTTAAAACTTGATTGCAAGGTTATGCTGTGTTACATTAATAGTATAGTGGGAAGTTGTCGCAAGGTTAATATCAAATATTGCGACAAGTATTTTTAGTTAGAAGAAACTGTAAAGATGATGCAAAACGCTTTATAAGTGTTTACAAAATTTAAAGGAGTAAGCAGACATGAAAAATATGAGTATCCGCACGAAACTGATATTGGGGTTTGGAATTGTACTGGGCTTTTTGTTTCTAAGCATAGCATTTACAATTAGTAATCTCAACACAAACAGCGATAACCTAAATTCTATTCACGACAAGGATCTGCCGGCAGTTCAGGCAGGTCTAACATTCAAAGCAAACTCCACAGTCTTCCAAAAGGATTTGTATGCTGCTATGGCCGAGACAAATAAGAGTGAGGCAGAAGACCTTATAGATGGAGTATATGCCAACCTTTCGCAAGCTAAGGTCTTGATTGCGGATTTTGTAAACAACTTTGAGGGCGATGCAACGCACATGGTCAATGTTGCCAACTCGTTAGACGAGCTTGAAGCAGAACTAGATAACATTACGGCGCAGATTTTACTTGGAACAGATGCAGGAGATGCAGCTGCACTTAGAATAATGCACAACGATTTTGACCCGCTTTTTTCAACAATTTCCGCAGATCTCGATGCTTTTAATGTTTCGGTTCAAAAAGAAACAGAAACCTTTGTTGAGACAGCGATTACATACACGGGAAATGCAATACTATTCTTCTATGCCTTGCTTGCTGTTGCAACAATTATATCGATTGCTGTCGGGTACAATGTTATTACAGGAGTTACAAAGCCATTACGCTTAATGGTTGCATTTTCCGATGACCTTAAGGTCGGTAACCTTAAGAGCAAGGTAGATTACAAGAAAAGTGACGAATTTGGCAAACTTGCGGAGAGTCTTAACGAGATGCAGGGCGTCATCACCATGTACGTTGACGCTATTTCCGGTGCGATGAACGAGATGGCAAACAAAAACTTCAACCAAAAGCCGCCATTCGACTTTATCGGAGACTTTGATGCTATCGAAAAATCCATTACCACCATGATAAAAGAAATCTCTATTACAATGTCGCAAATCGACCTTGCCGCAGAGCAGGTATCTTCTGGCTCTGATCAGGTTTCGTCGGGCGCACAGGCACTTGCACAGGGTGCAACCGAGCAGGCAAGCTCTGTTGAGCAGCTTGCGGCTACAATTACTGAAATTGCAGGCCAAACAAAGATTACAGCAGAAAATGCACAAGGCGCAAGTGAAGCTGCAAGCGGTGTTACTGTTGCAATGACGGCGAGCAACGAGCAGATGCAAAAACTAATGGAAAGCATGAACGACATCGACGAGAAGTCGAGAGAGATTAGCAAGATCATCAAGACTATCGACGATATCGCCTTCCAAACAAACATTCTTGCTCTAAACGCAGCTGTTGAGGCGGCAAGAGCAGGATCTGCCGGTAAGGGCTTTGCTGTTGTTGCCGACGAGGTTCGTAACCTTGCAGGTAAGTCTGCCGAGGCTGCCAAGAACACAACATCGCTAATCGAAAGCTCGATCAATGCTATCAAGGTCGGTGTTGACCTTGCGCAGGTCACAGCAAACGAGCTAATGGGCGTTGTAGACGGTGCACAGGGCGCAACATCGCTCATGGAGGAGATTTACAGAGCAACAAACGAGCAAGCACAGGCCATTTCTCAAGTTACAATAGGTCTAGACCAAATCTCGGCAGTTGTTCAAACAAACTCTGCTACAAGTGAAGAAAGTGCAGCGGCAAGTGAGCAGCTATCCGGTCAGGCAGCTATACTCAAATCGCTTGTAAGCGAGTTCCGCCTACTCGATGAAGTGGCAGGTAGCCACGGATCGAGTGCGAGCTACATAACAGATGGCGGAATGGATTCTTACATGGATAGCTCATATCAACAAGCGCTTCCTATGGCTCAGTATGACGACAAATATTAATAGATAGTAATTAAAGGGCGGATGTTACATCCGCCCTTTAGCTTAGAGAAAAAGTGTTTTCTCCAAGCTGAAGAAATCAGCTAAAGCTGATTTTGACGCCCTCGGGGCGGGGGCCCGGGGGGGGGGGGGGGGGGGGGGGGGGGCCCCCCCACCTGGGGGCGCCCCCCCCCCCCCCCCGCCCGTGCCCCATCAGCGCACACTTTGCATCTACCATTCTAACTATGACCCGACAAAGAGCTCGTCGACCGTTACCTCGAGCACCTTGGCAAGTTCGAAAGCAAGGGATAGTGTTGGGTCGTATTTGTTGTTCTCTATTGCATTTATCGTCTGCCGTGACACACGGCAAGCCTTGGCAAGCTCATCTTGCGAAAGCCCTTTTGTCTTTCGGAATTCTCGGATTTTATTCTCCACATCAATCACCATACTTTTTCTTGTTAAACAATAGATGTATACAAAAAACCATTGAAATAACAGCGAGTTGCACGACGTCATTTGTTTGATCGTGGAAGGTTTCAAAGTCGGTAAATGCCTTGCCGAGAATGTTTATAACATTGACCAAAATGTACACAACAAATGTCTGCGTGCAGGTCTTTTCCAAAATCATCTTGCGACGCTCGTCCCCTTGTTTTAGAAGCGATACGCTCATGGCAAGGCATGGAATACCGAGCAGAATAAAGAGCGAGCCGAAAGCTCCGATAATAATCATAAAATCTGTCATTATAAGTTACCTCCATAAAATGTAAAAAGTATTTGACATATTCATAATAACACGGATCAAATGTTATGTCAAATACTTTTTACATTTTCATAAAACGCATAGACAAAATTTCAAAGACCGCACGGCAAATCTTATGCTGTGCGGTCTTCGTTTTTTCTCACGACATGCAAAGTGCTTTTATCAAAAATCTACTTATACAGTAAGACTCATCTCAAAAAATAAAAGCCATAGCTCACTATAAAAGCCCTGCCGATAAAACAAAAATCTAAATTCTCTCGTAAACTCGCCTCGGCCGACATATACATTAATAGTCGAGGAGGGATGACAAATGGACAGGGCAAATAAATTTTTTGTTAACACATTGATTCTAACAGGTGCGGCCGCCTTCATGAAGGGGCTAACGGTTGCCTTTCAAGCTTGGCTTGCAAGCAGCATAGGAACAGCAGGAGTTGGACTGTTTCAGCTAATAACATCGGTATACATGCTTGCTGTAACGGTGGGGTCGGCAGGGGTAAGGCTTACCGCCACACGACTTGTAGTGGCGGCGGGGTGCTACGAGGGTAGGAACGGAGTGCGGAGCGCCATGAGGGCCTGTATAGGTTATGGCGCATTTTGCGGTATGCTCTCTGCGCTTCTTCTGTTTTCCTTCGCAAGCCCTGTTGCCTTCTTTTTGCTACACGACGCAGAAACGGCAATATCACTGCGCATACTGGCAATAAGCCTGCCGTTTTTGTCTGTCTCGGCGGCACTGTCGGGCTACTTTGTCGCCATGCGCAAGACAGTTCCAAACGCTGTGGTGCAACTTGGGGAGCAACTGCTAAAAATGGCACTCGCAATAGGCGGTGTTGCCATACTAAATCCACAGACTGCACAGCAAGCATGTGGAATAATAGTTGCAGGCACAGCAATCGCAGAGGCGGCCTCCTTTTTCTCGCTCGCAATACTGTACAAGGCAGACAAAGGCTCGTTTATAGCTGACGGCAAGCGTGGAGGCTCATTTTTTAAAAAAGCACTCGAAATTGCAGTGCCCGATGCGGCAGGCTCTATTGTGCGTTCGCTTTTGGTCACGGCAGAACAACTAATAATCCCGATCGGCCTGCGAGCCTCGGGCAGCTCGGCGACGGTGGCGCTTTCGACATACGGCATAATCACAGGCATGGCAATCCCTGTGCTGACACTTCCGTCGGTACTCCTACTATCGGTATCGGGGCTGTTAGTGCCCGAAATAGCTGAGAGCTACGGAATGAAACGACTGCGCAACACAAAATACATAATCCGCCGCATGACAGGCATAGCCCTTGCATTTTCAACCGTCTCGGCAATATGCCTATACTACTTTGCCCCTGATCTGTCGCAAGCGATCTACTCGACCGACGATGTGACGACCTACATAAGACTGCTCGCCCCACTCGTCCCGATAATGTATCTCGATTTCATAGTAGACGGCTTCCTAAAAGGCCTCGGTGAGCAAGTGCGATCTATGCAGTACAACATTTTCACAGCAATTATAGATGTTGTAGGGCTCTGGATACTTCTACCTGTAATGGGGGTATCGGGATTTATTTTAATGACATACATTACAAAGACGATAAATTTTGCGCTATCTATTGGCAGAGCGTGGAAAATCGGAGTGCGAACACGCTACTAAATTGCACCTGCTGTCGGGTAGGGTGACAAATCACCCACAAGGCAGTATTATTGACATTATCCATGAACACACATATTCCGATAAGGTGTTTTTGTGTATAATGCCGAAAAGTAGCACATATATTTTGTATAATATTTTACATATTTTGACATAATAATTCAACATTAAAAGCAAATAATGTTTGCTTTTTAACTTATACCGTGTTATACTATTGAAAGAGTTTATTTTTTATGGCGATGCTTAGAAAAATGTCACAAAAATTCACTGAATTTATTGTGTATTTAGCCATAATTTAAAGAAGTATATAAAGCAGAAAGTTTTATATAAGGGAAACGCAGATAAATCATAAGTGCCAACAGGCATAGGGTTTGGAGTGTTTACCCAAAGCAAAGAGCACAGAAAGGAATGGTCGTAATATGAAACAATATCCCGTAGACAAAATTAGAAATGTCGTTCTGCTTGGGCAGGGCAGGGCAGGAAAGACCGCCCTTACTGAGGCGGCGCTTTTCCTTACAAAGGGAACGGACAGGCTTGGTAAGCTCGCAGACGGCAACACCGTCAGTGACTTTGATCCGGAGGAAATCAGACGTCAGATTTCTATCTCGGCAACGGTCGCTCCCGTAGAATACGAGGGCTACAAGATCAACCTAATCGACACACCCGGTTACTTCGACTTTGTAGGAGAGGTTATGCAGGGAGTTAGAGTTGCCGAAACAGCACTTATTTGCACATCGGGCAGAGATGGCGTAGGCGTTGGCACCGAAAAGGGCTGGGAATATGCAACAAAGGCCGGACTGTCTAAAATTTTCTTTATAGGCAAGCTCGACGAAGAACATGCAGACTACTTTAAGGTCGCACAGGAAATGCGTGATGTATTTGGCATTACGGTCTGCCCTGTCAATGCCCCTCTAATGGAGGACGGCAAGATGGTAGGCCTGTACGACTTTGTAGACAGAAAGCTTAGAAGATATGAAAACGGTGTGCCTACCGACTACGACATGCCGGATTATCGTGACCCTGAAGTAGACAGACTTTGGGATATGATGAGTGAATCTATCGCCGAGCAGGGCGACGAGCTTATGGAGAAGTTCTTTGCAGGCGAATTCTTCACAAAGGCAGAGTCGATAGCCGCTCTAAAGCAGGGCATAGCAAACGGAACTATTGCCCCGATTTCCTGTGGATCTGCACTTACGCTTGAGGGTGTAAACGATCTGCTTCAAACAATTATTCATGCAACTCCGTCGCCCGCTACTAAGGGTTGTACGCAAGATGGCGAGCTTGCAGCTATTATATTCAAGACGGTCGCAGACCCATTTGTCGGCAAAATGTCCTTCTTTAAGGTCGAAAGCGGCACAATGAAGTCTGACAGCGTTGTATACAACTCGAGGACAGAGGCAAACGAGAAGGTCGGCAAGCTATTCTTTAGCAGAGGTAAAAAGCAGGCCGATACACCTGTTGTAAGCTGTGGCGACATTGGATTTGTTGCAAAGCTTGCCGCCACTGCTACGGGCGATACACTTTGCGCAGTCGGCACAGATGTAAAGCTTAAGGGAATAGACTTCCCCGAGCCTTGCTACACAATGTGCGTAATGCCTGCCGCAAAGGGCGACGAAGAAAAGATTAGCTCGGGTCTTACAAAGCTGTCGGAAGAGGACAAAACATTTACATTTGGACTAAACTCCGAAACAAAAGAGCTCGTTATTTCGGGCGTTGGCGACATGCATATAGATGTTCTTATGTCTAAGCTAAAGAACAAATTCGGCACAAATGTCGTGCTAAAAGAGCCCAAAGTGCCTTACAGAGAGACAATACGCAAAAAGGTTAAGGTACAAGGAAAGCACAAAAAGCAGTCGGGCGGTCATGGTCAGTACGGCGATGTTTGGATCGAGTTCGAGCCAAACTACGAGACAGAGGAGCTTGTATTTGCTGAAACTGTCGTCGGTGGATCTGTTCCACGTAACTTCTTCCCCGCAGTAGAGAAGGGCCTTCGTGACAGCGTCGTAAAGGGCGTTCTTGCAGGCTACCCCGTTGTTAACATGAAGGCAACACTTACGGACGGATCTTACCACGATGTCGACTCCTCCGAAATGGCATTTAAGATGGCGGCAGGCATTGCATATAGAGCAGGTATGGCGGTCGCTTCACCTGTGCTATTAGAGCCTATCGGAAGCCTTAAAGTACAAATTCCCGATTCTCAAATGGGCGACATTTTAAGCGATGTCAACAAGAGGAGAGGAAGAATTCTCGGAATGAACCCGATGGACGGCCTACAAGAAGTAGAGGCAGAAGTGCCGATGGCAGAGATGGCGACATATGCAGTTGACCTTCGTTCCATGACACAGGGCAGAGGCTCGTTTAGCCTTGAGTTTGTCAGATACGAAGAAGCACCGCAGAATATAGCCGATAAGGTAATAGCCGAATCGAATGTAGAAGAATAAAGCAGTAAGCTGAAAAGGGCGGTGACGATCTATCGTCACCGCCCTTTGGCTGGAGAAAAACCCAAAATCAAGCCCATTCGGAAGGAGGGGGAGCGGCGAGGGGCACCATCAGGGTGCCCCCTGGCGTTAAATTCCCGCCCCGTGGGCGTTAAAATCAGCGCCAGCTGATTTCTTCAGCTTGGAGAAAACACTTTTTCTCCAAGCTGAAAAGAGCTGTGACGATTTCTCGTCACAGCTCTTTTGTCTCTTAAAACTTGATATTATAACATTTAGGGCTTTGAAGTCTGCCTTTAGAGATAGGAGAATATCGACATGCAAACAAGGTCTTTGCTCTTTTCTTGCAGAGCAAAGTATTTTGAAATAAGAGCTATACACAATACCAAAGCACTACAAAAGAGCATTCTTCAGGTCGCTTATCACGTCCTTAATATCTCCCTCTATTAAAACAGAACGATCTACAATCTCCCTTGCACAATCTGGCGCATTTAAGTTGACACTTGCAAAGGTAGCATTTTTGTTGTTGTATGTCATCTGCCAAAACGGATATTTTATAATGGAAGGAGTATTAAACCCAACGCCGAGCTCTAAAAAGAGCACATTTTTGCGGCTCTTTGCCGCAATAAAGGCCTCGTATCTGCCGTATGCCCTATGCCAACCTTCATCTTCGGCGAATGCGCTGTCTTTACGAAGATTTGTCGTCATGGGCTTGCCGCACTTTGGGCAGTAGGGGATTAGCTCTGTCGGAATTTTAAAATCTCGCTGACTCTTGACCATCTTGGTTATTACTTCAAAGTTGTCGTATGTCTCGTTATGGCAAGGCAAAGAGCACTGAAAGAGCCCGTAGTCGCCTTGCGTGTAAAAAAGACGCTCTTTGTCAAAGCCTGTCTTTTGGAAAAGGTGGTCGACATTGGTTGTGATAACAAAATACTCCTTGTCTGTTACAAGCCCTAATAGATCTTGGTAAACATCATTTAGCTCTTGCTCGTACCTGTTATAAAGTATATGACGGCTAAAATACCCCCAAAACTCCTCTAAACTCTCATGAGGGTAAAAGGCGGCGGAGTACATGTCGGAAAAATCGTATTTTTCTATATAATCGGCAAAAAGTCGCTCGAAGCGCTGACCACTGTACGACAGCCCTGCCGATGTCGAAAGTCCTGCACCTGCACCGATTACGACAGCATCGGCTCTTTGCAGCGCTTCTTTTAGCCTATAAATCTTGTCCGAGTAACTCTCGGTAGAGTTTAAGATCTTGTTCTTTAAAGACATTAAAAATCACTCCTATCTCGCTACCTGTACGGTTTAATACCTCCTTAACCGTATCGACCGCAATGCTTGCCGCCTCTTTGTTTGGAAAGCGGAATTCACCCGTCGATATACAGCAAAATGCAACACTGCTTAACTTGTGCTCTATGGCAAGCTCTAAACAATTTCGATAGCAGTCAGCAAGCAAAGAGCAGTGCTCCTCGGTTAAGCGATGATCTACAATAGGCCCTACCGTGTGCAAGACATACTTGCTCGGTAAATTATACCCCTTTGTAATTTTGGCAGTCCCTGTGCGCTCCTCATGGCCTTGTAACCTTATAATTTCGTCGCAGTCCCTACGTAGTTCAATCCCTGCCACCGAATGTATCGCATTGTCTATGCAATCGTGACAGGGGATAAAACAGCCGAGCAGAGCGGAGTTTGCCGCATTTACAATGGCGTCGACCTTAAGCGTTGTTATGTCGCCCTGCCATAGGTAAAGGCGACTGTCCGACTTTAAAGGCCGTAGCTCGCCCATGCTGATAGTCCTGCCGGATGCAACCTCGCTTTGCAAAAATTCATCTTGAATTTTTAAAAAATGTGCATTAATCGGCATGGGCGGACGTACATTCATTAAAGAGCGAAGAAGCCTGCGCCCCTCATAATAGTCTTGCTTAAAACGTGCCGCCTGCTCTTTGTATTGCGGCATTTCGTCTAAAAGCGTGTCGTTTAAATAGCGTAGTTTTTCTAAATTTGTCATAATATTACCCTTTTGAAAGTGGAATAAAAATACTTTTATCCTTGTGTGGTTACAAATGCCGTATCCATATTACGGTATTTGATATGCTATGTAATTGTATCAAAATATCAAAATTATTGCAAGCACGCACAGGGAATAGCGATTTCGATTTTGGAAGAATACTATTTGTTTACAGTACAAATACATTTGTCTTTGGTATTTGTTACTAAATTATGAATAAAAACGAAATTACATTTGTCTATTTATACGTTATCTTTTTTGTTCATAATCTGTTAAAATATAAGAACATCATATAAAGGAGGATAAATGTGAAAAAGATCATCTGCGAAGAACTTGTAAAGCGTGACAGTGCGGTAATTGCACAGGCAAACCATCTAAGCTACTTTCCCCTTGTTGTAAAGAGTGTGAAAGGGGCGATTATTACCGACGAGGACGGATTTGAGTATGTGGACTTTCTTTCGAGCGCATCCTCTTTAAATCTCGGTTCTTGTCATCCACGCATAACAAAGGCACTGCAAGAACAGCTTGAGATGTACACACAGTACACAAATGCCTATACATATGGACGAAATGCAATAGAATATGCCGAGGAACTCGTGTCGCTCTATCCAGGTGGCCTGCCTGCTAAGGTCTGCTACGGCAACTGCGGATCAGACGCTAACGATGCGGCGGTAAAATATGCCAGAGGATACACAGGCCGCTCCAAGGTAATTGTATTCCAATACGGCTATCACGGCAACACATACATGGCATCTTCCATGACGACCGTAACAACGAGAATGAGGGAAAAAATCGGCCCAATGGTGCCCGATATATATGTTTTCCCCTTCTGCGGCAAGGACGAGGAGGCAGAGGCGGCACTTGCCCCAATGCTCGAAGCCTTTAAAACGCACCTTCCACCATCAGAAGTAGCTTGTATGGTAATAGAGCCAATCCAAGGGGACAGCGGCATTATCCCTGCAAGTAAGGTCTTTATGAAAAGGCTCTACGAGATATGCAAGCAGCACGGCATACTATTTATCGCCGAAGAAGTGCAACAGGCATTCGGACGTACCGGCAAGTGGTTCTCGATAGAGCACTACGACATTGTGCCCGACGGCATCGTGCTCGGCAAATCGGTCGGCGGCGGCCTAACACTCGGCGCATTTATGGGCAAGGCAGAGATTATGGACTGCCTGCCTGCTCCTGCTCACCTCTTTACCCTCGGCGGCAACGCAATAGCTTGTAAGGCAGGTTGCGAGATGGTGCGAGAGATGAAGGAGACAGATCTATTTGCTCAGGTCGACAAAAAGGGTGCTGATATAATGGCATTCTTTAAAGAGCTCGGCGAGCAGTACGGCATTGTCGGCGAGGTTAGAGGACTTGGACTGTCTATCGGTGTCGAAATTATAGATAAAGAGAGCGGCAAGGCAGATAGTGTAGCAACATCTAAAATATGTTTCCGCTCCTACGAAAAAGGCCTTGTTATGATCTCGCTTGCAGGCAACGTGCTTAGAGTTCAGCCCCCTCTTGTAATAACAGAGGAGAACATTGAAGTGGCAAAGCGCATACTAAGAGAGGTATTCCAAGAACTTGCCGAGGGCAAAATTCCCGACAGTGTACTGGAGTACGCAAAGGGTTGGTAAGAATTAAGGTAAAGACAATTAATATGTAGTAACATCTATCACCCGAGGGTGGGCGGTGTAACTAAATAAAGGGAGAAATAAATTTAGAAGGAGTAATATCATGAACACAGCGAAAAAATCCAGCATGTTTCAAAAGCTAATCGTGCCGGGCATTGTTTTCCAGTCGGTCGTTATAGCGGGCGGCTACGGTACAGGAGCAGAGCTTGTGCAATACTTTGGCCCCTCGGGCACAGTGGGCGGCCTTTTATCCATGACGCTAATCTCCATGGTAACTTGGGCGATAGTATGCGCCATTACATTTGAATTTGCACGTACATTTAAAACATTCGACTATAAGAGCATGATGAAAAAAGTTATGGGCCCCGGTTGGATTGCATACGAGGCTTGCTATCTAATTCTTCTTATGATAGTTCTTGCCGTTGTTACAGCGTCGGCAGGCGACATTCTAAACGAGCTCTTTGGGCTTAATAAATGGATAGGTATTTTCGGTATGGGAGCGGCTGTTTTCCTCCTCGTTATGAACGGCTCGGCTCTAATCGAAAAGGTACTTTCCTACTGGTCTTTCCTACTATACGGCGTATACATACTATTCCTTGTAATGATGTTTATGAACTTTGGTACAGAGATAACAACAAACATCTCGACAGGCACAACAGAGGGCAACTGGGTCGTGCTCGGCTTCCAGTATGCGTTTTACAACCTCGGTATTATCCCTGCTGTTTTGTACACCGTGCGCCACTGTGAATCCCGCAAAGAAGCGCTCACATCGGGCGTTATCGCAGGCGTTATAGCTATACTTCCGGCTATCTTCCTATTCACAGCCATGACAGCCTTCTACCCTGCAATAAACTCGGAAGGCCTACCTGTAAACTACATGCTATCGCAACTTGGCACACCTTGGCTACAATACCTATTCCAGTTTGTTCTATTCGGCACACTAATCGAGACTGGCGCAGGCTTTATCTTTGCCGTTACAGACAGAATAGACACAGCGATAAAAGCAAAAGGCCAAGAGACACCCAAATGGGTTACACCTGTTGCCGCTCTTACACTAATAGGTGTTGGTATAGTTGTATCGCAGTTTGGACTGCTAAACCTAATCCTAACAGGATACGGCGCCGCCTCCTACGGCTTCTTCTTTTTCTACGTGCTTCCGATATGCACAATCGGCCTTTACAAGATAATAAAAGCAAAGGGCGAAGTTCAAGAATAATATTTGTTTAGTGTAGTAAAGTTTTCCATAAAAAACACAGCCCGATGAACATTCATCGGGCTGTCAGCTTGGAGAAAAAGCGTTTTCTCCAAGCTGAAAAAATCAGCTGGCGCTGATTTTAACGCCCTCGGGGCGGGAATTTTACGCCAGAGGGCACCCTGATGGTGCCCCCTCGCCGCTCCCCCTCCTTCCGAAGGGGCTTGATTTTAGGTTTTTCTCCAGTCTGACAGCCCGATGAACATTCATCGGGCTGTGTTTTTTGTGTTGGCTTTATTCTGTCATCACTCGCCCCTGTGGGAAATAGCTTTAACGGGACAGTTTATATAACAGTCGCCGCATTCATCACAGCGATGTTTGTCTATGGAGTACATTCCGCCATCTTCTTTTATGGCAAGAAAAGAACATTTCTCCTTACATAGGCCGCAGGAGATACATTTATTGCTGTCAATTTTAAGCCCTTTATAATTCTCACTTGCACCGTTAAAGGCAAAATACTCCCTTTGCAGTTTGTTATCTCTATACTCTTTTTCAAAGTCGTAATCGAATATATCGCCATACCCGTCTGTTATGCAAAAAACCACCATGGCATTATATACCTCTTGGTCTTTTATGCAAAAATCAAACATAGGATTGTTTTTGGCCTTTATATCGGCCATAGGCACTTCACGAACATTGCCGCTCATTCTTATGGCATACCCATTATCGAATATTGGAAAGCCCCTCTCGTCATGCTCGACCTGCGTTTTTGCACAAAGGCCGCATATCGAAAGCTTGCCGTTATTCTTTATGTGGGAATAAAAATCCTTTGTAAACATGGTCATAAAGTAAATTCCCTCATCATCGTAGGCCCTTAAATGCGCAATTCTCGACTCGGGCATACCATGCTCGTCTACCGTAGTAAAGGACAGGCAGCCTATTTTCTCAAATTTTTCGTAGATTTCTTTAATTGTCATTTTGTTTCCTTTTCTTAAAAACCAAGCTCTGAAATGTAGCGTGCCATTTCCTCGGGTGACTCCTTCATGCCATTTTTTACCCATTCTATTGTAACCATCATATTAGCCCCGGCGATGGCCGAATACGAGTATGGGTTTTGAGTTAACATAATCGTTCACAATCTCTATCCTAATATGTAACACTTCACATATTAAAGTAAAAGATACCGCATTTTTATAGACAATTCCTATAACCTATATAATAATAAATTCAGCCCAATTAGTCAAGTGATAACTATTGTACAAACTTTTACACTTGTAATAGTTGTCGGATATAACAAACAAGCAAGTAGTGTTAAAGTTAAAACATATTGTGCAATAAGTATAATTTATGTAAATAATTAATTATCTGATTGCAAAATTTATTTTAAAAAAGCACTACTTGTAAGTTTGGTGTTTATATTAAATCAAAATGGCATGAGGGGGATAGAAAATTTAACCGAGATAATTGGTTTACATAACATTTAGCAAAGCGCAACCGAAATCTGACGTTGGTGACGTTATGCTTGGCATAGCGAGCGAGGAAGAAGCAGTCGCCATTTACAATAAGATACTCGATAATGTGCAAAAAGCGCAGGTGGGGCAAAGATAAACGGTATACTCATTCAGGAGATCTTAATGTGTGGTCTTGGAGGCATTTTTGTTAAAGTGTTTAAAGACATAAGTCTTATGCCGATACCTGTAACCCAAAAAGACGCAACTAGCATGATAAATGGGCTTACGAGCTCGAAAATCCTTAAGGGCTACCGTGGCAAATCCTACGATGTCGAAGCGGTTTGCAACCTAATGGTTAATGTGTCCGATATGATAGTTAAAAACCCCAACATAACAGAGCTTGACATTAACCCTGTATTACTATATGAAAAGGGATACGCTATTTGCTCGGCGGTATATACAACGGACGACGATATGTAGAGCGCCATTTCGGATAAATCGGCGATATCGGGCGAAAAATATTTTAGGCTTCCAACATATCCCGAATACAAAGAGATAGTAAAGGCAGAAGGTGCAGACATATACAACTCCTCCAAAGTGGCAGGAGGAATAGCGGCAGGTGTATTCCTCGATGCATTTAGAGAGGAAACACCATTTCTTCACATAGATATTGCAGGAACAAGCTATCTCCCAACCGCAATAGAGGGTAGACCGGCAGGACCGACGGGCTTTGGGGTTAAGACTCTTTACTACTACTTAAAAGGCTAAAAAATACATTCAAATGCAAAGGGAGACAGGCGGAATTTTCCGCATATCTCCCTTTTGCATATAGTTTTTTATGTAAATATAGATGCTCTAAAATTTAAATAAAAATTAATAAAATATGTTTTACATATATACATTATTATGATATAATATATAAATGTGAAACAAATTGAAGAAATATAACCGAAATGAGACAATTGATCATGTGAAGTGGCCGGTTTGCAAAGGAGAATATACATGAAAATTATAAATATGCTTTATGAAAACGGCACACATCTAACCGATTTTATCAAGGGTAACACCTTCGATCCAAGCTACTCTTGGCTCGTTAGGGTGTATGCATCTTCCTGCGAAGATGGAGTGTGCACAGATATAACAAGCACGATTAAAAGTTTAATACCCTCGGCAACGGTCATTGGTTGTACGGTCGGTGGAGTTATTTATAACGGGGAAATACACGATAATGGGACGCTTATTGTATTTACCGGTTTTGAAAAGGCAACGGTCACCTCTTTTAGGTTTTCAATAGAAGGGCTCGACGATGCCCAAATAGCAGACAAGATAGCAACGAGCGCAGAAGATTTTAAATCGGCGCTTGGCATTATACACATCGGTGCAAATTCACCTTATACCGAAAAGGTCGTGCGTAGAATATCAAAATCCATGCCGCATATAATCTTAGCAGGTGGTGTTGCGGGCTGCCCTGATGAATCGGGGGAAGATAATTCGCTGGTATTTGATCACGAAGGCATATACGAGAACACAATTTCCATTACATATATAACAAACGATTTTATGCTCGCCTATACAAATGCTGTTGTAGGTCATAGAGCGATTAGCGACATTCACAAGATAACCGCCATGACAGGCAACTACCTCGACGAAATAAACGGTATACCGGCAGTAAATTGGATTGTCGATACTCTCGGCACTGCTAAAATGTCGGAGGATGGCGCAGGTATATCAAACGATGTTTTGCTAAAGTTCCCATTTGTTTTAGAGGGCGAGGACGGTTCGAGCAGATTTTTCGAATACGACAAAGAGCAAGATAAAATAATGCAACATCACTCGAGGGTAGATGTTGGCACAGATTTTAGAATTGGCTATGTAAGCCCTGTTAACAGTGCTGAGCAGTGGCTGGAAATTTGCTACGATCTGCAAGAAACACCGGTAGAAGCGCTCTTTTTTTACAGCTGCTACTTTAGAAAACTCTTTTTAAACAACCTCTCTAAATGGGAACTGACCCCCTTTGAAGGCATGGGGGTATGCGGCGCATTTATGTTTGGCGAAATATCGACAACTCACAGCGCCCCCCGTCTTTACAACGGCACATGCACAATACTAACAATGGCAGAGCAGGCGAGCTATATAAAACCAAATCTAAGCGCCTACGACAGAGTAGCCGAACTCGTTAAGGCTAACGAAGAAATTTCCAAAACACTGCAAGATCTCGTTATAACGACAAATACAACCGACCCGAACTCCCTTTTAATAAATGCCATCAAGAGCGAAGCGCAGGGCATAGAGCGCCTTAGCTCGAGCGGCGGCACGATGACAGACTTTTTAAAGCAAAGAGGACAAAACGACAACCTTAAACTATGCCTTGTATGTACCGACATTGAAAAACTAGATAAAAATGCCGTTGCAATAGAAGGGCTAACGGCAACTCTTAATAAAATGTCGGAGTACGCCAAGGAAAATTTCGGACAGTTCGAAGTTAAGTTTTACAGCCTTAACAGAAGCTCCTTTTTCTTCACAACAGAAAACAGCGTGGCAGACGGTGCGTTTATAAGCGTTGTCAACGGCATATACTCTGCATTTAAAGAGGATGGAAACTTAAATTTTGCCATGACATTGCAGGGCGTCAACCCTCATGATTTAAGAAAATATATAGAAGAAAACTCGAAGGACGGAAGATCGGAGCTCTTTAGTGTAGACAAGAGCGAAAACAAAGAGAGCGATTTGCAAAGCGAGTTTGAAATTGTAAAAAAGATAAAAGATGCACTGCGAAACGACAGAGTAGTGCCCTATTTCCAAGGCATTTACGACAATCGAAAAAATAAATTTTTCGCCTTCGAAGCGCTAATGCGCATACAAACAGAAGAAGGCGACATTTTGCCGCCCGGAGTATTTTTAGAGGTCGCAAAAAAGCATGGTCTTTATCTTGATTTAAGCAGAGTGATGATATGCAAAGTGCTCGATATGTTTAAGGACAGAAACGAAATTATTTCCATGAATTTATCCTCGCTCGACATACACTCCCCTGTATTTATGCGAGAGGTCGTATCGAGACTCGAGAAAATGGAAAACCCCTCGCACTTTATATTCGAACTCGTCGAAACAGAGCAGTTTGCAAGGCAAGAAGCACTTCGCAGGTTTATTAGAAAGCTCCGTCAGTACGGCTGTAAAATAGCAATAGACGACTTTGGTTCGGGCTATTCCAACTTTATAGAAATTGGCAACCTCGAGATAGATTACATTAAAATAAACGGTTCTCTTACAGAACTGCTCGGCACCGATGTTAGTTATAACCAAATTTTAGAGAGCATATACTTTTTAAGCAAGAAAATGCGAGTAGAACTTATCGCAGAGTGCGTAGAGACTGCCGCAATGCAAAAAGCACTTGTAAGCGGCGGCGTTAGATATTCCCAAGGTTACCTCTTTTCACGGCCTATGCCTATTGACGAGTTTAACATAGTAGCAGAAGAACATGCATACGACCAAGAGGACGAACTTTCGGAAAGCTCGGAAAGCAACATAATAGAGGAAATTGTCGATAGCAAGTCGAAAAATATGCGACTTATTTGGGGAGGCATTGCCACTTTAATTGTTATTTTTGTATCTATCTACTTCTTCTCGGCAAACAATCTAAAAACGGTCGGCGAGATAAGCGATGCTTTCCTTGTGGAAATGGCAGTTAACATGGCCGATAAAATATCACAGTCGATCGAAGATGCCACCGATTTCTTGCACGGCACAGAATCTGCCGTTGCCTCGCACTACCCCGATATGGAGGGTATGACGAACGTGCTCGGCGAGATAACCGAGATAAACTCCTTTGATGATATATACATAAAGCAAGGCGACAATCTCCCGGTTAACTCAATGGGGGTGAATCTAAGAACAGATAAGGAATGCGACCTTTCGGATGTTCCATACGGCGAGGTTAAAATTTCCCCTCCTTTGACAGATCTTGACAGTGGAAGACAGCTATTCACAATAGGTACTCGATTTAGAGAAACCTATGGGAATACAGCAGAGCTTCACGGTGTGTTCTATCTCGATAATTTTTCAGAGGTGCTAAACCTTAAAAACTTTGGCGGAGAGGCATTTTATCACCTATGCCAAATAGACGGAGCTCCGCTTGTGCTTAGCGGAAATAGCGACAATCTATTTGCTGGCGGTGATATGTACACATTTATCGGCTCACTCGACATACAAAACGGCCATACACCCGAAAGCATAAGAGAGGACATGGAAGACGGGAATTCGGTCGTTTTAAAATATAACGTAGCAGGCGAGCAGAGAACGGCCGTTATGGTAACTGTGCCGGGCACCGAATGGTGCGTAGTTAGCATCCTTCTCGACGATGTTACGGTACAAATGGCAAACAGCATTGGGCAGTCGACATATATATTTGCGGTAGCCATGATCGGAATATTTGCGATATACTTCATATTCACAATTTCCATGAGCATTAAGACCGAGAAAACACTAAAAAGAGCTCTCGAAGCGAGCTACTACCTAACAAACAGCTTGCAATCGACAATAGAAACAGATTCGCTTACAAACACATACAGCAGAGCAACAGCTCAGGAAAAAATTGCAGAAGTGGTCTCTCGAAGTGGGGATAGCGGTATGTCGCATACTCTAATTATAGCCGATGCCGATAACTTTAAGGGCATAAACGACACATACGGCCATCAGATTGGCGACAGATACCTTATGGAATTTGCAAGCGCAATAAAGAGCAGCCTTCGAGCTGGCGATATTTTGGGCCGCCTTGGTGGGGACGAGTTTATTGTTCTTCTCAACAATGTCGGGGGCAAGGAGAATGCACGAAATGTAATCAATCGTATACTGTCGAGCGTAAGTTCTATTTCTATAAAAGATGTCGATTTAGAAAAGGTTGGCATTAGTATAGGCGCAGTTATGATTCCGGAGCATTCGACAGACTACACCGAGCTAAACCTAATGGCAGACAAAGCACTCTATGTTTCGAAGAACTCGGGAAAGAGTACATTTAGCTTCTATGGCGAACGCATGGGAGAGCAGTGATATTATCATATTACTTTACATAATGTATTGACTTTTCGAGTGAAACTTGATAAAATTTATTAGTAAATACTACATAAAGGAGAGCAGATATGCATTACGAAGAATTGTTAGAGCAGTACAAAGAGCAGGTCTTTTCTAATGATGCAGGAGATCATACCGACGAATATTACGAGTACATCGAGTATCACGAGGGCTCTTTTAGCGACTATACCTCCACACATGATGCAGGCGGCCATCACGATAACTGGGACGATGACGAAGATTAATATGAGGCATATATGAAAAAATTATCTGTCCTTGTTAAGCCGACCAATGATTGTAATTTAAGATGCACATATTGCTATAATGCCGAGTATGAATACTCAAAAGCGATCATGAATGTTGAAGTTGTAGAGGAAATTATAGCCAAAACAGTAGGGCAGTACGACTATTTGCACCTTATCTGGCACGGTGGCGAACCGCTTCTTGCAGGTCTTCCATTTTATAAAAAAGCCCTTGAGATAGAACAAAAATTCAAGGGAGAAATAGAGATAACCAACAGTATCCAGACCAACGGTACCTTGCTCGACGAGGCTACCGTTGGTCTGCTTGTCAATAACCACTTTTCAATAGGCATATCGTACGACGGCGTAACAAACGAGCAAAACAGAGGAAGCACAGCTGCTACCGAGCGTGGCATTGCCCTTGTTAAAGACGAGAAGGGGAGCGCTTCCATAATAAAAGTTATGCTAAAGGAAGATATGCAAGATATGCGGTCTTTATACGAGCGCTTCAAAAAGAAGAGACTTAACATAAAACTAAACCCCGTTTTCTCGTGCGAGCTTGTAGAGCAAAGCGAACTATGCGACCCACAGGAATTTGCTACCGCCATGAAGGAGCTTTTTGACATGTGGGTAGACGATGAGAGCTGTAACATAAGAATTGCAACGCTTGAAAACTATATGGCAATGGCATACGGCTATGCAAAAAAGGATTGCAACCACAGCTCGTGTCTAACAAGATTTCTAAGCGTAGACCCAAACGGAGATATTTACCCATGTTCGAGATACTACCCCGAGGAGTTTTGCCTTGGAAATTTGTCTGAAATGGATAATATAACAGATTGCTTTAAGTCGACGGCCTTTGAGCGCCTTATAAAAGGGGCGATCTCTCGAAGAGAAAAATGCAAGCAGACATGCGATCTGTTTTTATACTGCCAAGGCGGTTGCAATCACAGCGCTATAAGTGAGACGGGGCTTGAAAACAACGGATTTTTTGCTTGCACCCTCTTTAAAGAGATCTTTCCCTACATAAAAGAAAGAGCCTGCCAAGTGCCGCAAAGCGAGATAAAGAATCCTAAGTTAAGGTCGGTTTTGGATAAGCTAATCAGAAATGAAGATTAAAAGGAGCGTGACGGTTTACCGTCACGCTCCTCTTTTTCGTCGGGGGGACAAAACGCCGCAGGCCGGTTTTTTCCCCGACACCCGTGCCCCCCCCCAATTTTTTACGGGCGGCCCCCC
>CAYJFK010000006.1:50699-65790 GCA_964369475.1 uncultured Oscillospiraceae bacterium
TCCCCGCCCGGTTTTTTTTTTGGGGGGGGGCTAAAATGTCTCGTATCATTTTTTCCCCCCCCGACAGCGGTCAGCGACGAGATTTATCTCGTCGCTGACCCCTTAATTTAAAGAGCCTCCCAAACCAATGACAGGCTCGGATTATTCGTGTCGTCCTGTGATACAAATCAGCGGCGTTATATTATTGTTCACAAAAAAAGTCAGCGATGAGACTTACCCCATCGCTGACTTTTTAACTATATAAAACTAAGCTTATTTCTTCCTCTTAAAAATGAGCAGAATACTTCTCGACGAGCCAAAATCCACATCGGTCGGAACTGTGTTAACAAGCTCCCAACCCATGTCTCCCTGTGCATTAAGGTCGGCAATTAAATCTGATAGATCGGCATCTTCGCCACGTATTCCCTTTGTTGAGAAAACGATTGACTGATATTCAAACTTTTCCATACTGCTCCTCCTAAAATATTATGTAACATTATTATACAGGGAAAAGCAAGTAAAATCAAGAGTTTATGCAATGTTTGCGCTAAAAAGAAAACTTATAAAATGTCAACCTTCCAAGAAAATTTCTTCATGTCGACCTTGCCCGACGGCAAAAAGCCGACACCCTCACAAGTGAGAATATGCCGCTGCTCTGTCCACCCCTTAACAAGGCTGCCGTCTGAATGAACGACCCTGTGACAACAGAGCCCCATGCCTGAAGGCACAGAGGAGACTGCCTTGCCTGCCATTCTTGGGGCTTTTGGCCTGCCTGCAAGAGCGGCAAGCTGGCCATAGGAAACAACACAGCCTTTGGGAACAGCTTCGAGCGCTCTGTAAAAATCTGCCATGCTCCCCTTGCCTGCCTTGTATATCTCCAAAGTTTAAGCCCCCTCTCGACCCTTGCCTTCCATCGTTACACCGGCCTTTTTTGCATCGGCTTTCTTGGCAAAATCGATAAGCTTGCGCACGACCCAAGAAAAGAGCACCATTAAAACGCCTATCCATACATATCTTGTAGAAAGATCGCCTATCGCCCATCCTGAATGCAAAACGCCTACAAAGGCGACAAGAGCGGCAAAGCGCTCGATCCAAATATATTTATTCTTCATGAAAACCTCCGAAAACTATATGTGCTACGTATTATACAATAACAAACCCTATATTGCAAGCTGCAATAAATGCCCAAAGAGCAAGAACTTTCTGCCGACACGAGGTTAATTATCCATTTCGAAATATCGCATTAAAACAACAGCTGCTTCGGCTCTTGTTGTCGGGGCAAACGGGTCGAAAAAATTGCCCTCTCTGCCCGTCATAATTCCGGCCTCTTGCAAGGTCTCGACGGCATCTGTCGCCCAGTCGTTTATAGACCCTCCATCTAAAAATGTAACATCTTCGTGAAGTTCGGGGAATACCTTGCCCATGCGTTGATTATATGTATATATAATTGTCGCCATCTGTTCACGAGATAAGCTTAAATTCGGATCAAATGTCTTGGCGCTCGTGCCGTTTACAATACTTGCAGCCGCCGCCCATCTAACGGCATCTTCGTACCACGAATTCTTTTCAACATCGCTAAAGGGCATACTGAAGTTAACACTGCGACCGCCCGATGCCCTGTGTAGCACAGTTACAAACATGGCACGTGTCATGACCTCGTTAGGGGCAAAGCGATCCTCCGTAACCCCTTGCATGTAGCCGTGATGATTCATATAGCGAACGGCTGTATAATACCAATCGTCTTGATCTACATCGCTGTAACTAACCTCGCTAACGGCAAACTCGTCGTATTTTATCATGTAGGTTACAAACTCGTACAGATCAAAGCTGATCTCCTCGGTTTGGTCGTTATACCTTCTTGGAATTTCGATAATTTCGCCGTCTGCAGAAAGAATATAGACAAAGAGTGCGTCCTCGTTGCCCCCCTCCATCTCGTATGGAATTGTAACGGTAACCCTGCCGCCGCTAAGGTTGTTTATAACATCGCCATCGCTACTCATGAAAAACCTATAAGCAAGGCCATCGCCAAGCATCTCCCTTTGCGAGGAGCTAAGGTCGGCATGATCTATTTTAAAAGCGTGTAGAATGGCATCGTCTGTTATGGTGCGAGATAGATTTTGAACTGCCGTTGGGTTAAAATAAAAATCGGCAATACGAGAGCTCACGAGAAGGCTTGCCGTAAGATTACCTGCAATATTTGTAACGCCCGATTTTGGGATTGTTAGTATTAACTCGGATGAAACATAAGGCGAGTACAGATCTATCTCTATAACAGGGCTCTTGCCGCTCGATTTACTCTTGTCAAATGTAGCAACGGTAACATCGAGCATCTCCTCTGCGCTTGGCTTGACACTTGTAACACCCTCGGCGGTATTACCTTCGACCGTCATACTGCCTGTAACAGAGATATCACCTTCGGTAATGACAAAATCGTCGGCAAAGACCGTCATAAGCGAGATCGACATAACAAGTGTGCAGACAAAAAAAGCAATATATTTTTTCATAAGATACCCCCCAATGCAGTAGATTCTTTACTACATTATAAACCAAATTGCGACAACATGCAATTGTATTGAGGTGAGGAAAATTACACACAGAAAAAAGAGTGTTTTTTATTGATTTTTATATTAAAATGCTGTATAATCACATGCAGTGTCTAAAAAAATGACCTATGGAGGTTTTATATATGTCAGGACTTGTTTTGGCGGGCGGTGCGTTTAGGGGGCTTTTTTCCTGCGGTGTGCTCGATGCCCTATTGGATGAAGATATTATCTTTCCATATACAATAGGTGTATCGTCGGGCTGTTCCTATGGGGTCTCTTATGTCAGCCGTCAGCGTGGGCGCAACTGGAAGATGACAGAGGTGCTCGCCGCAAGCAAGAGTTATGTTAGTTTGAAGAATTATTGTAAACATAAATCACTTATAGATATAGATCTCGCCTTTAACAAAATGAGCGAGCTTTTTCCAATGGACTTCGACACATTCTATAATAGCCCCGAACGTTTTGTAACGCTTGCTTGCGATGCGAAGGATCTAAAACCGTTATATTTTGAAAAGCACGAGCTCGACAGACAAAACATCCTTATGCGTGGTTCGTGCGCTTTACCACCGTTTTTGCCTGCCGTTGAGTATAAAGGACATAAGCTTATAGACGGCGGAATGTACGAGCCTGTGCCGCTCCTTCGTTCTATCGAGGATGGCAATACAGCAAACCTTGTTGTCTTTACAAAGCCGAGAGACTACCGTCATTCCCTTAAGTGGGACGAGTGGATTTATTCTGTCTACTATAAATTTATAAACAAAGAGGCCTCCGACTGGCTGAAAAAGCGCCCTGCCTCCATGAACGAGATATACGAGATATGCGACAAGCGGGACGGCGATGGCGATTTGATAGCGCTCTATGTCAAAAACGAAGACATGATAAGCCGCTTTGACAAAGACATAGACAAGCTAAAGGCGCTCTACGATGCAGGGTACGAGAGTGTTATGTCGAGACTGCGTGAGATAAAGGATCTTGTTATAAGAAAATAAAAGGACAGTTCTTTTGCGTATAATAAATAAGCTCCATGTCGCCACTATAAATGGCCGCATGGAGCTTGTTTTGTAAGTGCCTATAAAAGTTAATCTATCACACTGTTTTAGATAGCTCTATTATATTGTTTGCAGATATTTCGACATCCTTGTAAGAGGTCTTGTAAGAACTAACACTAATTCTAATGACCGACTGCCCCTTCCATGTAGTGCCGCCCATCCAGCAAATACCGCCCTTTTGAATTTTATCGAGCAGTGCAAGTGTCGCTTCGTCCGACTTGTGCCTAACCATTACTTGATTAAAGACAATATCGTTTATAATCTCAAGGCCGCCCTCCTTTAGTAGCTTCGCAAAGTATAGTGCCTTGTGATGGAGCTCCAAAACAAGCTGGTCGACACCCTCTTTGCCAAGGCCTTTAAGGGTCGCCCACATCTCCACACCTCTGGCACGGCGTGACATTTCAGGGGTGTAGAACATGCCGTCCTTGTTTTCGCTCTTTACTATATAAGAGCCTGCCGCCTGCATTGCAGCTATAAGCAAATCCTTGTCCTTGCAAAGTACAACGCCGCTGTCGTAGGGGGTGTTTAGTGTCTTGTGTCCGTCTACCGACCACGAATCGGCAAGCTCTGCCCCCTTTGTAAGGTGCGCAAGCTCCTTGCAAGATGATGCCCACATGCCAATTGCACCGTCTATATGAACATATGCGCCTGCCTTGTTTGCCTCTTTGCAGATAATGTCGAAAAGGTCAAACGAACCTGAGTTTACACTACCAGCTTGCAGTACAACAAGTGTGCCATTGTCGAGTGTCGGCATCTCCTCGGGGATAATGCGCCCTTCGCTGTCTACGGCAACCTTTATAACCTCGGCACTGCCAAGCCCTATTATCGAGAGCGCTTTATAAACGGTGGCATGGGCATCTGCGCCGAGCACTACCTTTATTTTGGGAGCGCCTGTCAGCCCGTCTTTTGCTATGTCGTATCCGAGATTTTTATAAACCTTGTTGCGCCCTGCCGCAAGGCCTACAAGAGTTGCTGTCGAGCTACCGCTAACAAAGCCTGCAACTGTGCCGCTCGGAAGCCCTAAGAGCTCGGTCATCCACCTCTCCGAGACCGATTCGAGCTTAGATGCTATCGGCGACATGGCATATAGTGCGCTGTTTTGATCCCAAACATCGGTAAGCCATTTGCAAGTGAGGGCAGAGGGGAGTATACCACCTGTAACAAAGCCAAAATAGCGGCCACCCGTTGTAACGACACTTGCGGGCGAGCCGTACTTGTTTAGCATGTCTAGCACTTCGCCGCTTGTAGAAGGTGCGTCGGAGAGCTCCACATCAAATTTATCAAGGTCTGCAAGGGCATCGTCTGTTGGGAAAATATTTCGTGTCTCTATGCCGTCAATATAATCTGTCGCCGCCTTGTGAGCAAGGGCTAAGTCTGCCTTTATGTCAGACTCCCTTATCTTTGCAAGAATAGGGCTTTCAAAGTAGTTCATTTTATGCCTCCTAATAATTTAATCTTTATCCCTGTGCATAATAAGCAAAGAGATAATCAGTATTACACTGCAAAAAATCGAGCTTTCGAGCCCGAAAAAACGAGATAGAAAAGCGCCGAGCGTTGCGCCTAAAAATGTGAACAGTATAACGGCATACATGCTCTCGCTCTTGTGAAGGGCATGTTTGCTTCCCGTTAGCAAATACTCCGCCATTGCGTGTGTGGCACTCTGCAAATTGCCTGTCGGCACGACCTTGTTTTCACCAAGGGCACGCACCTTCATAAATGCCTCGGCCTGCGCCCCACCTGCCATTGCGGCAAGACTGTTTGCAAGCAAGTTTGCACTCTCGGGCATAAAGGCAACCGCTAAGAGTACGAGAGCATTAAATGCGACGGTAAGCTCTCTCCAGTGGATTTTGTACCCTTTTACGATCGCTCTGTTTCTGATTAAATCGGAGCAGATAACCCCCAATATATATGTAATCATGGGGAGAAAATAGAGCAGTGCCCCTCCAAAGTCGCCGTTTGCCACTCGCATACCCATTAAAACAATATTGCCGGCCTGAACATTTGCAAAGACATTTCCCCTGCAAATATAAGAGTAAGATGCCGTAACACCATAGTTTAATGCAAGAAGCAAAGCGAGCGTAATCGAATCGGAAGCACGCACTTTAACATGGCTGGCAATATTGTCTGCCGCAACACTGCCTGCATCTTGCAAGATTTCCTTTACCTTAGCGCCCTCCAAAACTTAACCCTCCTCGAGATTGCCGTCTACTAAATTTTCACTGTACGGCACTCCCTTCAAAATAAGAGAAAGCGCCTCGCTTCTAAGCCTTATTGTACCCTCGGGCAGTGATGATATATCAAACCACTCAAGCCCCGAGCACTTGTCCGGCTCGGCGACCGTCGGTATGCCGCTGTAATTTTTCACGTAAAAGTAGAGGTCGTAATATGTCCTCGCTCCGTTTATGCCGAGCCGATGGGTCATATGACAAAACTCGACATCGTGAGCTAAAACATCAATCCCAAGCTCCTCTTTGCACTCGTGAATGACAGCCGAAACAGCGGTCTCGCCCTCGTCGACATGACCGCTCGCCGCAAAGTCCCACTTGCCGTCCATATATCCTGTATTCATACGGCAAGAGAGTAGTATTTTGTTATCCTTAATAATAACGGGGAAGACGGCCGACAGCGTTCTGTAACGCTCCCCCATGCGCTCCTTGGAAGATGGGCCTAAATTTTGCATAAAGCCCTCCGCTAAAGCGAAGCGAGCACAGCGGCCATTAGCGTTGTGCGCTCGGGTAGGGAGGATAGGCGCATGTTCTCGTCTGTTGCGTGCATCTTGTAAACATATGGGCCAAAGCCATCAAGGGTCGGTACACCGCAGTCCGAAAGGAAATTTCCGTCCGATGCGGCAGGGGTTGCCTGCTCGGGTAGAATGTAGCCGAATGTCTCGCCTATGTCACGAATCTTCTCGTACAATGCGACATTCTCGGGAGTGCGCTCGAGCACGGGGAATTCCCTTGTAATCGAAACCTTTGTTGTAACACCCTTTACAAAATTTGTGCTCTCGAGCGCCATAAACTTTGCCTCCATCACATCCATTTCTGCCTTGGAGGAAGGCTTTAGATTTACATTGCAAGCGGCATAGTCGGCAACAGTGCCGACACCGTTCTTGCCACCCTCTAAATTGGCTATATTGTAAAAAATCTTGTTTTCGTAATCGTTCATTGCCTCAACTTCGATCATCTTGTGTGCAAGCTCCAGAGTTGCCGATGCCCCTTCCTCGTAAGCGAGCGAGGAGTGAGCCGACTTGCCAAAGCACTCAATGCGAGCCTTCATGCTGCCCTTGCGGAAGGTGATAAGCCCATTCTCGCCCCTGCCTGCCTCGCAAACAAAAGCGGCGGTAGCGCCCTTAGCTTCCTCGGCATAGACATGACGACCGGAAGGCGAGCCTATCTCCTCGTCGCAGTTAAATATAAGCACGATTTCGTGATTTGGCAGCATGCCTGCCTTGGACAAAATCCTAAGCGCAGAAGAAGAAAGTGCCACACCGCCCTTGCAGTCAACTACACCAAGACCATAGCACTTATCGCCCTCTATTCTAAATGGGTTGCTTGCAGCATCACCCGGCTTGAATACCGTATCGAGATGAGCGGCAATAATGATCTTGCCTTCGGGGTTCTCAGGCTTCATTCTTGCCACTATATGACGGCCCAAGTTTGGCGCATCTATCGTCTTAACTTCAAGCCCTGCTATGTCGGACAGGCTCTCGAGCACAATGTCGACAATCTTAGCATTGCCCTCCACGTCGCCCGTTCCGCAATCTACCGAGCAGAGCGCTCTTAAAAGCTCTATCTGACGGTCAAACTCCGCTGCCGCTCCTTCTTTTGCCACCTTTGCAATTTGATCCTTTGTAAATTTAGACATTACTTTCCCTCCGTTAAATGTATTACTTCTTTTGCAATATCAATAATTTCAATGCCCTTTTTCTCTGCAAGCCCACGTGTGTAAAATGTGCCGCCCTTTTGTTCGGTAAGATAGCAAATAAGAATGTCCCCATGCCTAACAAGCTCCCTGTTACGGGCATGGTAGCAACTCCTGTTAAACTCCTCGCTTACATATGTAACGCTGTCGGCCGCATCTGCAAGACTTTTCAAAAAGGAGATTTCCTCAGAAGGCCAGCTCTTTGTATATCCCTTTGCAGGCAAAAGCAAATGAAGCCTTGCCCCTCTTGTTTCGAGCACAATATAAGCGGCAAGCATGTCAAAGCCGATTGCACCGCCTGCATAAAAGTCGGTATAGCCAAGTTTAACAAGCCGTTCCACATGATAACGCAAGCTTTGTGCAATGGCGGCGGCATTTGCGGCAGGAATATTCCTATGACCTGAAAAACAAACGCTACTCATATCAGCAGATCAAAGAGTCGAGCGTTACCCCGTCGACATACTGCTCTATTACAAGCTGTAAGCCCTCCCAAAACTTCATGGAGGCACACTCGTCGCAACTTGCACAAAGATGATCGCCATCCTCGATGCAGGCAATAGACCCACACCCACCCTCGGCGACACGAAGTATCTCGCCAACGGTGTATTCTTCGGGCGTTCTCGCAGTGCGATAGCCACCCTGCGGGCCACGGCTTGTAACAAGCAGGCCGCCCTTAACAAGCCCCGATACAATCTGTTCGAGGTATTTTATCGAAATATCCTGTTTTGTCGATATATCCCTAAGCGAAATATACCCGTCGCCCTGCCTTGTAGCAAGGTCTATCATAAGGCGCAGAGCGTATCTGCCCTTTGTGGAAAACTTCATATTAATCACCCAAAAATATTATATACCTAAATACCACCTTGTTGCAAGTATTATATTTACTCCGAATGCATGGTGTGATATAATAACTTAGAAGTTTGGCACATATAAAAATATATTGTAAAAAATAGCGATTTTTAACAAAATTCTAATTGACAAATCTCGTTTTATCTGCTATACTTCTTTAGTCCGCATATTAACGGCTTTATTAAGTGGGTCTTTACCCCGCCTTTTGTAGCGTGACTCCATTAATATAAGGAGATGAGGTGTAAAGTATGTACGCAGTAGTCGTAACAGGTGGCAAGCAGTACAAGGTTAAGGTTGGCGACGTTATCTACGCAGAGAAGCTAAATGTAGAAGACGGTAGCGACGTAACATTTGAAACAGTGCTTGCAGTCGGAACAGAAAACGGTATGACGGTTGGCGCTCCCACAGTGGCAGGCGCAACAGTTGTAGGCAAAGCAGTAAAGACAGGCAAAGGCAAGAAGATCATTGTTTACAAGATGAAGCCCAAGAAGGGTTATCGTCGTAAGCAAGGTCATCGTCAGGCATATACAAAGATCGAAATTACAGCTATTAACGCATAATAAGGGGGAAGAATCATGGCACATAAAAAAGGTGTAGGCTCAACTAAAAACGGCAGAGATTCCGCCTCCAAGCGGCTCGGCCCCAAGCGTGCAGACGGTCAGTTTGTACTAGCAGGCAATGTGCTTGTAACACAGAGAGGCACAAAAATTCACCCCGGCACAAATGTCGGTCGTGGATCTAACGACACACTTTTTGCTCTATCGGACGGTATCGTAAGATTTGAGCGTGTTGGCAAAGACCGCAAGAAGGTCTCTGTCTACGAGCAAGTTCAGTAAAAAAGATTAAGGGGTGTTGTTTAACAACGCCCCTTTTTTACTAAGGAGTGTGTATTTTGTGAAGACAGTGGCAATTGTACTCTTTAACGAGGTAGAAGTTCTCGACTTTGCAGGCCCTTTCGAAGTTTTTTCCCTCGCCGAAAAAGATGGGGAAAAGCTCTTTAACGTAGTAACGGTAACGGAAAACGGCGAGCGTATAACGGCAAGAAACGGCCTAAAGGTAACGCCCGATTTTAGCTTTGAGAGCCTACCGAAAACAGATATCCTCATAGTCCCCGGCGGATACGGCGCAAGGGAGATAGAAATAAACAACCCTATCATGATAGATTTTATAAGGGGCAGGAGCGAGAGCGTCGAGATAATGGCATCTGTCTGCACAGGCTCGTTTTTGCTCGCAAAAGCAGGTCTTACAAATGGGCTTGAGATAACGACACATCACGCATCTTACGACAGGCTTGAAAGGGAGTATCCTCAGTCTAAAGTTATAAGAGATGTAAAATTTGTAGATCAGGGCGCAGTTATAACCTCGGGTGGCATATCGGCAGGCATTAACATGTCCTTCCACCTATTAGAAAAGCTCTTTGGGGTAGATGTAGCACGACACACCGCAAAGATTATGGAATATGATATAGAGTTCGGCGCATAGTGCGCCCAAATTTTAGGAGAAATCAATGTTTATAGATAAAGCGAAAATCCATGTGCGAGGTGGCGACGGCGGAAATGGCGCAGTCTCATTTCGCAGAGAAAAATACGTGGCGGCAGGCGGCCCTGACGGTGGCGACGGCGGCAAGGGCGGCGACGTTGTCTTTGTGGTCGATGATCATCTGTCGACACTGCTCGACTTTAAGTACAAGAGAAAATATATAGCCGACCGTGGCGATAACGGCGGCGGCAAGAACTGCTCGGGCAGAGGCGGCGAGAATTTAATTGTTAAGGTGCCGAGAGGTACTCTCTTAAAGGACGCCGAAACAGGCCTTGTTATCAAAGACATGTCGGACGGCGAGCCATTTGTTGCGGCCAAGGGTGGCAAGGGCGGCTTTGGCAACGCAAAGTTTGCAACTCCGACAAGACAAGCCCCTCACTTTGCCAAAAACGGCATGAAGGGCGAGTCGGGTGATATATTCATGGAGCTAAAACTCCTTGCTGACGTTGGTCTACTCGGTTTCCCCAATGTCGGCAAGTCGACACTGCTGTCGGTAGTATCTGCCGCGCGTCCCAAGATTGCAAACTACCACTTCACAACGCTAACCCCACAGCTCGGCGTTATTAAAATAGATGTCGGCGTATCCTACGTTATGGCCGACATACCCGGACTTATCGAAGGTGCGGCAGAGGGCGAGGGACTTGGTCACGAATTCCTCCGCCACGTCGAGCGTTGCCGTATGCTCGTTCATCTTGTAGATGTAGCGGGCAGCGAGGACAGAGACCCTATTGAGGATTTCGAGAAGATCAACTACGAACTCGAAAAATTCTCACCCGAGCTTGCAAAGCGCCCGCAAATAGTCGCCGCAAACAAGAGCGATCTCGCCGAGGACGATACGGCATTCAACCGCCTAAAAGAGCACGTAGCAAAACTCGGCTACCCCTGCTACCCCATATCGGCCGCAACGACAGAAGGGGTTGACACACTAATGGCCGAAGTCTGGACAATGCTTCAAGAACAACCTCCCGTAACGACATACGAGAGCGAGACGGTAATAGCCTCTGCAAGGGTCGGCAAGACCGAAAAAGAGACAATTATCACGGTCGAAAACGGCGTATATATCGTCGAGGGCGACTGGATATACAACCTCTTGGGCTCTGTCAACTTCTCAGACTGGGAGTCCCTCCAATACCTCCACCGTGTACTGCGTACTTCGGGAGTATACGAAATGCTCGAAGAAAAGGGCATACAAGAGCACGACACCGTCTCGATATACGGCGTGCAGTTTGACTATGTCAAGTAGTCTACGTGAGAGATAGATAGAATAAAGCATAAAAAACTAATGAAAACACAGGTCGGTTTGAGGCGGGTTCGGATTATATCGACCACCATAGCGGCACTATTTACGAAGGGGATAGTGCACAAATTATTGATTAAGGGGCTAAAATGGAGGTTAACAAAAAGTTTTACTATGGTTGCATTAAGACGATCTTTATATTCTCACTTCTCTTTGCAAGAAGTAGTTTGCTCATAGTTTTATCTGCAAGTGTGATAGCGGTAATCTTTATTAAGGTGCAGTTAAAGTCGGTAAGACTCGGCTTGTTGCCGACATATGCCGCACTTTGCGGAGTTGGTGCAGGGGCGTTTTCAGGACTTGTTGTAGGTAGATTTGCAGTTCCTATCGTTGGTAATTTGCTAAGGGGAAAACCCCTTATGTATTCACATGAAGGAGACGTTATAACGCACGAGATAATAGCTCAAGACGGTTCTTCTATCTACGCAACGATACCTAATCAAGGCGGCGGTCAAGGTAGTGAACCGATGGGGGTTCTCGCCGCTATTGTACTTGCTATTCTCGCCTTTGTATTGTGGTGTAAGGCAAAAGAGATATTTGATGGGAAAATATATCCTGCCATGATTGCGGATTTTGAAAGCGAGCAGGAGGAAAATATAGATAGCAGTACGCAAAACATGTAATGTGACAAACTATAAACCGCCCTCAATGAAGATCATTAAGGGCGGTTTATAGTTGTAGTTATTTCGAAATGTCCTTTATATCGGATTACCCAAGGCCACCGTCTATCGTGACGGTCTTAGTATCGGCATCCCACGTCACGGTAAAGCCCATAGTCTCTGCAAGGAAACGAACAGGAACCATTGTAGAGCCGCCTATAATCTGCGGAGGAACAGAGACGAGGGTATCTGTCATAATACCATAAGATAGATTTGTATTTACCTCGGCATAGGGGTCGCCTATCCACATGCGCATTTGGAGCATGTCGTTGTATATCGGGTTGTACATGTCAACACGCTTATCATCGGCATCCCACGTTACGACAAGCCCTAAAGCCTCGGCTATCTGGCGCACAGGGGCTAAGGTCGAGCCGTCTACAATAACAGGGGGAGCAGGTGTGTGTACCTTCATGCCGTTTACAACGAGTGTAATAGGAAGATTTATATATGCATTTTTCTCTGCCTCTGCCTTTTGCTCTGCCGCTATGCGAGCCGCTTCCTCAGCCGCTGCTCTGCGCTCTTTTTCAAGGTCGATTTGTTGACCTAATAGGTCGGATGCATCTGTCAAAATATCAAAGGGCGACTTACCTGCAAGAACGGCCTCTATATAAAACTCTGCCGAGATATCGGTCTCGCCGTCGGCAATGGCATAGACACCGTAACCGGAGCCCGTTATCGCAAGGTCAAACTCCTCTTGATCATAGTGAACGAGCGGCGCATCTTTCTCCGACTTTATCGAAGCAAGAGCCGGAAAAGCCGAATTAGGAGCAACACGCACGACATACATGCCCCTATCAAGCGTTAGCCCAACACCTGTTGCGCCGACAAGCTGGTCATAGTCCGACGATGGGAAGGGATCATTTGCAGGGGAGTTGTAAAGCTTTGCTGGATATGTTCCGACAGTCTCTGTCCCTGTAAGGGAAGTATGGCGGAGCACTTCAATCGTGAGATTCTCGGGAATGTCGACCGATGCTCTACCGTAGCCATACCCTCTGCTGTGCCCCTCACCTGTGTAGAATGTCGTAAAAATAATGTCCTCAAATGTCACGCTCTCGCTGACATATAAAAGTGCTTTGTACTCCTCTTTTTGGTGGTTGATGTTTCCTATATCACCTCTGAAGAAGTACCCCTCCTCGCTGTCAAAAAGAACAGAATTAGATGTATAAGAAATAGTCCCAAGCCCAACATCGGGGGGAGCATTTAGGAAGTTTATCATGCTATCTCGTACAAAACTTCCGCTTGTGCTACCTGTAAGCTCGACATAGTAGTCACCCTCGTCCACACGGTCGGCATCGAATGTTACGTATAAATAGTAAAAACCTGCATCTATGTCACGGTCGATATCAAATACAATCTCGTTTAGATCGCCGTGAGAGTTGATTGCAGAAAAATCCCCATCATAAATCCTCTCGTTGACCGATGGGCTAACCATGGTGTCCTCGTCACGTTCCTCAGGATCCCATTTATAGAGCTTGCACTCGGAATTTTCAAGCTCGTCGTAGAAAACAGTCGAGTAGCCCGAAGAGAGATGCTCGGGCAGATAAAAGCTAAGTTGAGATAGTTGTGTACTTCCCGTCACCTTAAAAGAGAAGATATAAGCATCTGTCGCATAAAACTCGACAACAGCAGAGCTGCTCGTCTCGTTTACCATATCAAAGTTGCTGTAAAGAAGAGCGCTCGACGCATTTGCTCGTTGCGGCAGTATGCCAATTATAAGAAGAGTTGCCAGCAGTGTCGCAAGTATTTTGTTTTTCATTTTGCATTCCCCACTTTCTTGTGTTATAATATACATATTAAAATTATACCATCTATATGTGTGTCGGTCAATGACTATAAGTTTAATATATAATAATGCAAGTGTCAAAAAAACCCTTGACAAAGCAAAGCTTTCATAGTATACTACCGTAGTACAAAGAAGTAGAAATGGAAACCACCCATTCTCACCGGCTCGGTTTTTACCTTGCGGTTAATACGGTAATAAGGCGCATTAGCCTTAATATCTGTATTTTTACGGGCGGTTTTCCGCCCGTTTTTTTGTGTCATAAATTTTTGGAGGTGTTATCAATAGCCGGAAAAGACTTTCTCATCAACGAACAAATTACCGACAAGGAAGTGCGTGTAGTTGGGGACGATGGTAGCCAGCTCGGCATTATGTCGGGGAAGGACGCTTTAGAGCGTGCAATTTCGAGCAATCTTGACCTTGTAAAGATTGCCCCACAAGCAGTGCCGCCCGTCTGCAAGATAATGGACTACGGCAAGTTCCGCTTTGAACAGGCAAAGAAGGAAAAGGAAGCTCGAAAAAACCAAAAGGTTGTCGAGGTAAAGGAAGTGCGCCTGTCGGTAAATATCGACACTCACGACTTTGAAACAAAGCTCGGTCATGCTAAGCGCTTTTTGGCAGAGGGCAACAAAGTTAAGGTATCAATCAGATTCAGAGGTCGTGAAATGGCTCATACATCGCTTGGAGAGATTGTTCTGAGACGGTTTGCCGAAGCCTGCAAAGAGTTTGGCAACATCGACAAGCTACCAAAGCTCGAAGGGAGAAGCATGTCACTCTTTATCTCTCCTCCTCAGAGCAAATAAGTATAAAGGAGACTATGTGCAATGCCTAAGATCAAGACGCACTCGGGTGCGAAAAAAAGGTTTAAGTTTACTAAGAGCGGCAAAGTTAAGCGCAACGCAGCAAAGCGTCGCCATATCCTAACTAAGAAAACAAGGAAGCTAAAGAGAACACTTCGTATGCCAACATATGCTGACTCTACAAATGTAAAGGCAGTTAAGAAGATGCTTCCATATAAGTAAAAACCGCTTATATCTTGTGTGTGGCACCGTACTGTCATGTGCGAGAAAAAGAAAAATAATAACAAAGTGCGGAGAAATGGTGGACAACTATGGCACGTGTAAAAGGTGCGATGGCTACTCGTAAGAGAAGGAAGAAAATTTTAAAACTTGCTAAGGGTTATTGGGGCCGCAGAGGCACTAACTTTAGAATAGCTAATCAAGCGGTTATGAAGTCGCTTAGATATGCATACATCGGCAGAAAGCAGAAGAAGCGTGATTTTAGAAAGCTTTGGATTACTCGTATTTCGGCAGCTTGCAAGATGAACGACATCAACTACAGCCGCTTTATGTACGGTCTAAAGAAGGCCGAGATCGATCTAAACCGCAAGATGCTTTCCGAGATTGCACTAGCAGATGCTGCTGCGTTTTCGGCTCTTGTCGCAAAGGCAAAAGAGCAACTTTAATATAGTTCTCGAT
>CAYJFK010000007.1:0-25560 GCA_964369475.1 uncultured Oscillospiraceae bacterium
GGGGGGGTTAATTTACGCCCTGTTGGCCACGGGTGGGGCCCGTGCGGCCGCTCCCCCTCCTTCCGAAGGGGCTTGATTTTGGGGTTTTCTCCAACCTGCAAGGCCGCCCGTTGGGCGGCCTTGTTCTTTATTTCACTTTAAATACTACCACATCTACAACACACCGCAGCTTAATACTGCCGACCATCGTCATAGTGTAGCTACTTCTCTACTCCAAAGCAAAGAAGAGCACCGTGGCGCCCTTCTTTGCCGCTCTCTATATACCGAAAGTCGGTAATGCTTCTTATAGTAATTATTAAAGCGTGTTGCCCATGCTGTATCCAAACTCAACATCCTCGTGTATGACATCTGCCTCAACTTGAGGTTTGGCCGAGTTATCGTCCTCCGCCTTAAAGCGTGCCTCTGTTTCTATCCACTCGGGAAGCATTGTACGCATATTTTGAACAAGATCTATGCCACGCTTTTTAAGGTAGGCAATTCGTGCAAAGAAGTACACATATGTTAGCACAAGCGTTGCTCCAAGACTCATCCAAACTGCAGGAGCTGTTGTCGTTAGCATGGAGTATATCTGCCATACACCCATAACAAGAGATATGCCTACAAAGCCCAGTAGCACCCCTCTGCTTGGGTGGAATAATGCCCTTTTATAGCTGTGAGGGAATTTCTTTTCTATAAATAGGCTTGGAATTATGTACAAAACAGTTGCGAATACAGTAAGTGCCGACGAGATGTTTAGCAGTGTGAAAATATCGAGTTTTAGCAGTGTAATGCCTACTATCAGCACATAGTATGTTAAAATGCCGGCCGGTCTTGTGCCTGCTTTGTTCTTTTTGGCAAAGATAGCAGGTAGGAACATATCGTCTGCAAATCTGCCGAGCATGTGGCTACATCCGAGGAGTAGTGCATTTATTGTTGTTGCAAGGGCAAATAGTGCACCGCCTACCATAAAGAATAGGTATACAGGCGTTGGCATTACTACCTCTGCGATGTTGGCAAGAGATGCAATCGTTGTCGAACCCGATACATTTACCGTAACGACACCCATTAGAATGTAGAGTACAAGCACTATACCTGTCGACAAAACGTAGGACAGCACTATATCACGTCGTGGGTTTTTCATTTTGTCGGCTATCTGTATAGCAGTAGATCCGCCCGAGAGCGCATTAACAAAGAGGCCGACTATGCCACCGAATGTTATAAATGTCATTGGAGCGACCTCGACAGGCTCGGGAATTGCACCCGATACTCTCGCTGCGTCTACATCAAACATAAGTCCATAGCCTATGAAAAGAAGTAGCGAGAATATTAGTACAAATACAAGAATATTCTGTGTAGATGCTCCGCCCTCAATGCCAAAAAGGTTTATTATGGCAAAGATCGTCATAACACCGATAGAGACAATTGTTGTGTCCATAGGTACAAGGGTTACAAAATATGTTGCAAACACGTTGCCCATTAGTGCCATTAAGAAACATCGCAAAATGACAGCTAAAATGTCCAAAACACCCATGTACGGGCTTACAATTCTCGAAACCGTCATGTACTGACCTGCGGCGCTGGGGATTGTAGATGTCGATGTAAGCATTGGCACAGCCGTTGCAAAGACCATAAATGCAGCACCTATCATACACCAGATTACATTAATTCCAACGATAGAAACCGCATTTGGCAGTGCACTGAATATGCCCGAACCAATAATAGCGCCTATACCGAGCGCTGTGACCGAAACTAATCCCAATTTCTTTTCTTGCTTTTGCATAATAACCCTCCTAAAATTTAATTTTAATGCACGATCATTGCCCCTTTTGTTTCTCGTTTTCTTGTATAACAAAGCATCCGCTTATGTCAACAGCTCTATTTTAGTTTTGCTTTATTTTCAGGAAGTCATTTTTTATTTTTAGATGTATATTAATTTTTACTGTTGAATTTATTATATTTTAAAATATTTAATATTACAAGGATTATTTTTTATTTAACAAGTAAATTTTATGTATCTATAATTGTTGATATTGCACAAAACAGTACATTATAATTATAGGACAATTTTTGTATAGTTTTAATAATTACGTATAACAAACAAAAAAGCAGGCAAAATATACCTGCTTTTTTGTTTGTTAAATTTATAATTATTCGTACAAGCTATGCCTTTTCAAGTAATTTCTTATAGGTCGCCTCGATTAAAAAAGCTCCCAGTGGCGCTGTTATCAAAATAGAAAGTACTGCAACGGTTAAGACAAGTTCGCCCGACATAAGCCCCATTGCGAGCGGAATGCCTCCTATCGCCGCCTGTACCGTTGCCTTGGGCATGTATGCGAAGATGCAAAATACACGCTCTTTTTTGTTAAGCGGTGTCTTGACAAGGCAAAGCATAACAGCGCCCATGCGCACAACAAGCACAGCAAATATTAAGAATACTGCCGTCACCCCTGCTGCAAGCGCATAGCTTATATCTACGCTCGCTCCGACAAGTACAAACAACGCTATTTCTGCCGTCACCCACATTTGACCATACCGCTTTGTCAAGGCCGTCCCGCTTTCGGGCCGAGTTCTTTTATAGGAAATTCCCATGCACATAATAGCAATTAGCCCCGAAAATGGGATAACGGCGGCATATTCCGATTCAAATGCTACAAATAGAAATGATATGCTCATTAGTATAATGATTTTTACGGTATCTCTTATATTAAACCTCTTAAATATCTGCCCCAATACAAAGCCTACTAACAACCCTACCGCTATGCCCGTGACTATTGTTATCGGGATAGAGACAAAGCTCATAACATACAGGTTTCCGGTAGAAAGCATATTGGTAAGTGCCGAGAATACCGCTATAACAAAGACATCGTCGACCGATGCCGCCGCTAAAATCATCTGCGGTATGCTATTCTCTGCGCCGTACCCCTCCTCTGTTAGCTTGATCATCTTAGGCACGATGACAGCAGGCGATACCGCCGCCACGACAGTGCCGATCAGCAGCCCTTCGAGCGGCGAGATGCCGAAGAATATCGGCGCAATTATTGCAGTTGCCGCCATTTCAAGGCAAGCCGGAATAAAGCTTAGCAAAAGAGCAGGTCGACCGACCTTTTTTAAGTCGCTTATATTCAAGGAAAGGCCTGCTCTTGTAAGGATTATTACAAGGGCTATTTTTCGAATGTCGGCCGATATAAGCAGCACTGAATCGTCTATTAACGAGAGAGCCGAAGGGCCTATTGCTATGCCTGTTAATATCATGCCAAATAGCGGCGGTATGCCTATTTTCCTACATAGCTCGCCACTTAAAAATCCAAGCAGCAATATTGCCGCCAAGCTAAAAAACATACATTTCCCCCTTGTCTGCCACTGTCTTTGTCGTATACCATGGCCGTTGCTATCCATCCTTGCATTTGTTATGCACTACCATCCACCGCTAACACAATTTGTTACCACTACACAGATCTGCCATCGCCAATTAGTCCTGTCTCGCCAACTTAAGCCGAGCGCCGCACTTATATCTAAAAAGACGACCGATCCCTCGGCCGTCTTAAACTAACAAATAAACTAAATGCACTCTTACAAAATCTCTCTACGACCTTCTATCGCACGAGTAAGGGTGATCTCGTCGGCATACTCAAGATCTCCGCCAACAGGCAGACCAAAGGCAAGCCTTGTAACGGTCACACCGAACGGTTCTAAAAGCCTTGCAATATACAGTGCGGTCGCCTCCCCTTCTACGGTGGGATTTGTCGCCATTATGACCTCGCTTACATCGCTCGAAGCCACTCTGTTTACAAGCTCTTTCACCTTTATCTCCTCAGGGCCTATGCCGTCTATCGGGGAAATAAGTCCGTGCAGTACATGGTATAGCCCCTTAAACTCCCTTGTCTTTTCAATAGAAGGAATGTCCCTCGGACGTTCTACCACACAGATAATAGCACTATCCCTGCCATCGTCAGAGCAAATCGGGCATATATCTTCGTCCGATATATTTTGGCATATGTTGCAGTGTTTTATGTTCTCTGCAACATTAACTATTGCCTCGGCAAACTTTGCCGCCTTTTGTTTGTCCATTCGAACTACATGAAAGGCAAGCCGAGAGGCCGTTTTTCTTCCAACGCCCGGTAAGGCTGCAAAGCAATCTATAAGCACTTTAACAGAATTAGAATATCCGTCCACTTGACTTCACCTTACATGCCGGGGATGTTAAATCCGCCCGTTACCTTTTCAAGTTCCTCTTGAGAAACGGTCTCGACAGTCGTAACAGCTTCGTTAACGGCAGCTATTATAACATCTTGCAGTGTCTCTATATCGTCGGCATCTACAATGTCGGGCGATATTTCGAGCGCCTTAATTTGCTTGTCGCCGTCTATAACGATGCGTACAAGTCCGCCGCCTGCCTTAATTTCAAATTCTCTTGCCTTTAGTTCCTCTGTTACACGAGCTACCTCGTCTTGCATTTTCTTTGCCTGAATCATAAGCTGATTCATATTAGATGCTCCCGCTTGTTTTGGTACTCTTGCTTTCACTTTTTTAGTCCTCCTCGTTAAATTCCGCTATCATTTTAGCAAGCGACGCAAGCTCCTTGCTTCCGGTCTCTTGCGATATAACTATACTTATGTTACGGCCTGCCGCCGCACTTGCCTTTGCTTCTAACTCTTTTTTAGAGCTGTCCTTCGACAAGAACCTATATCCAAATGCCTTTGCCGGACTTATTGTTACTGTATCCCCCGAAATACCTACATTTGCGCCTACAAGGGCAGGCGACAGAGCAGGATTTAAGCTCTTTAACATATCGTCCCAGAATGGAGGCAAGTTTCCCGTCGTCGCCCTTGGGGGTTCTCGGCCCTCGGGTTTTGGCGGTGGTGGGGGTATATACTCCTCGGGAGGGCTGTACGACTCTATCGGTGGAGCCTCCACATCATCCCATGGTGGCATGTCTTGGCTGTCGGGCGCCCCCTCATATGGCGCCGCAGGCATCTCCACTTTTGGAGTGGGTGCTGTTTTTGGGGTGGGCTTTGCTATTGGAGCAGTGTTTGGTGCGCTCTGCACTGCCTGTATTTGCACTGTTTGCTCTACATAAGTGCCACTGCAGAGCTCTATTAAAATTGCCTCGAGAAGTGTGTTTTTAACAGGGCTTTTGGAGATTTCATATGTTGCCGACTGAAGTGCCTTTAACACTCTCAGCAAATGTGCCGTATCGAACATTGCGGCTACATTTATTATCTCCTCAAACTCCGACGGAGGCGAGCGCATTATGTCGGTCGGGCTCGAGACCGTTTTAGCAACGAGCAAATCCCTTATATGCGTCATAAGTTCCGACAGCACAACTAAAATTTCCTTCGAGCCTGTGCCTGCCTCGTCGCAGGCAGTTAAAAGTGCTCCCACATCTTTATTTGCAAGTGCTTTTGATATGGAAAACAAATACTCCCTCTTTACAAGTCCGGCCACAGACTCTACTGCCCTACGTGTGACCTCGCCCCCCATTGCCATGCATTGGTCTAGGATTGAAAGAGCATTTCTAAGAGCCCCATCAGCAAGCCTTGCTATTAGCATGGCGGCCTCCTCGGAAAGCTCTATCCCCTCTTGCCCTGCTACATAGAGCAGACGCTCCGTTATATCTGCAATTGCAATTCTTGTAAACTCAAAACACTGACAACGTGACATTATAGTGGCAGGTATCTTGTGCCGCTCTGTCGTTGCCAAGATGAAAATTACATGTGGTGGCGGCTCCTCGAGCGTTTTTAGCAGTGCGTTAAAGGCAGACGGCGTCAGCATGTGCACTTCGTCTATAATATAGACTCTGTATTTTACCCTCATTGGGGAAAATTGCACCTGTTCTCGCATCTCCCTTACATTGTCCACGCCGTTATTAGATGCGGCGTCTATCTCGACAACATCTGTAACAGAGCCCTCGTCTATCGCTATGCAGTGTTCGCAACTATTGCATGGGTCGCCCTCTATCGGGCTAAGGCAGTTTACCGCTTTGGCAAGCACTTTGGCGGCAGTTGTCTTTCCCGTGCCCCTTGTGCCGCAAAAAATATAGGCATGAGACAGCCTAGCGCTATCAACTTCTTTTTTAAGCACATCTATAACAGCGTCCTGACCTTTCATATCCGAAAAGCTCTTAGGCCGCCATTTTCTGTAAAGCGCCTGATGCATGGCTATCCCTCCCTTTGTTTAACTTAAGATTAAATCTTTCAAGACAATAAATTACCGGCTAAAAAATAACAAAAAAACCTTGCCTCATCTTTAAGACCGCACAGCTTGTGTTCGAGTACGCCGTTATACGCGTTTTCGACGAGAGAGACTCGAAACAGGCATTCCCACGGCACATCAAAGATACTGCTTAATGCTGCTCGGTTCCCCGCCTGACATGATTCACAGCTTTCAATTGCGCAGGACCTATTTGTCATTGTCGCACATCGCCGCCACAGCCGCACAAAGACGACCCTCGCACAGGCATTCCCCCCCTCTTTAGCGGATTGAAGGTACAGGGCACCGCTAACTCCCCGGGTAGTGCGGCCTTAAAGATAAGGCAAGGCTTTATTTAGTTTTTATTTGCTTGCAAAATGCAAGCAAGGTTTTTGCAATATCCCCTACATATTCGCAATGTGCGAACAGGGCATTTAATAGATTATTACAAAACGGCTGTAAAGTCAAGTAAAAATTACAAATCCGCTATATTGGCATTAGAACAAAGAGCCACTAAGGTTACATCGCTCCGTCTGTCTTGCCCATGTGTACAACAAGCTCTACCATTTTGTTGGAATAGCCCCACTCGTTGTCGTACCAAGCCATAAGCTTTACAAAGTTTGGCGAGAGCATAATTCCGGCGCCTGCATCGAAAATACAGGTGTTTGCATTGCCCAAAATATCGGAAGAAACAATAGCTTCGTCGCAATACTCGACAATGCCCTTCATATAAGTTTCGCTTGCAAGCTTAATTTCCTTACAAATGTCCTCGTATGTCGTGCCCTTTTCAAGGCGAACAGTTAGGTCGACAATAGATCCGTCTGCAACGGGAACACGTAGCGACATGCCTGTTAGCTTGCCGTTTAGCTCGGGGATGACCTTGCCGACAGCCTTAGCTGCGCCTGTCGAAGAAGGAATAATGTTAAATGCCGCCGCACGGCCGCCTCTCCAGTCTTTCTTGGACAGACCATCAACAGTGGGCTGTGTTATTGTAACTGCGTGAACGGTAGTCATAAGGCCTTCCACGATGCCGAATTTATCGTTTATAATCTTGGCAAGAGGGCCTAAGCAGTTTGTTGTACAAGATGCGTTCGAAGTAACCATCATGTCAGACTTATATGTCTCGTGGTTTACACCGTAGACAAACATAGGTGTATCATCCTTGGCAGGTGCAGAGATTATAACCTTCTTTGCGCCGCCCTTAAAGTGGCCTTGGCACTTCTCTGTCGTTGTAAATACACCTGTGCACTCCAAAACATAATCAGCCCCTGCCTCGCCCCACGGCACATCGGCAGGATCTCTCTCGGAATATGACATAATCTTCCTACCGTCTACACTGATATATCCGTCCCCATGGGAAATCTCGTTTTTAAGTGTGCCATGCACAGAGTCGAACTTTGTCATATAGGCAATGTAGTCGGTCTCCTCTATAAGACCGTTAATAGCAACTACCTCTACATCATCTCTCAAAAGGGTTGCACGAAGAACAAGTTTACCTATTCTACCGTAACCGTTAATACCGATACGCACTTTAGCCATAATTTATTTCTCCTTTATTTTAATTTATTAGGACTACACCTTATTATAGCAAAATTTGACCAAAAATACAATAGATAGTATATGAATATTCGATTTCGAAAAAGTGTTTTTCCCAGATTGACAAAATCATCACAAGCTGATTTTATCACACTTCCAAAGCATGATCAATCCGCCGTTTAGAGAAAAAATGTTTTTTCTAAAATTTCGCACACCGTGTTTAATGCTTGATTGAAATCGACCTTTCCTCTTCGGTCGCATAAACTACATTACCTTTTCTAAGAGAGCTGTGATAATTTCGCTCGGCCTGAGCCGCAAATTTTTCGTCTCCTTGTTTTTCGGGCGGAATGTAGGGCTTGCCATCGTTTCTCGTCCTTAGAATAAACCTGTTTGTCTGTTTTCTAAGTGCCGCCGCTTCTTCAAATAGCATTGCCGACGATGAAGATGCCTCTGTGCAATTGGTGGCATTTATCGCCGCAACAGAAGAAATTGTGCTAATGTTCCTACAAACTATCTCTATTGCACCTGCTTGCTCGGTTGCATAGGTGCAAAGCTCGTCGATCACCTTAAGTGTATTTGCCGCCGCCTTTTCCGTTTTTAGTGCTGTGTCCTCTGCATTTTGCGACAGATTAAGCGTGTCTGCTACCTTTTGACTTAATGTGCTACCAAGCTCGCTTGCCGCTGCGAGTATTTCGGAATTTTTACAAACGAGCTCGCCAAGCTCCTCTGCAACTTCGGAAGCGCCGCCATTGCCCATGCGTGATATTTCGACACACAGATTTAGGGCAAGGATATTTGTTTGAAGTGAAATATCATCCATTATCTTTAGTATGCTCTCAATTTCACCTGTTATCTCGTTTATCTCTTTTGAATAGCTCGCCACATTTTCTATCTGCTTTGTAAGAGTGGTTGTCCCCTCCATTATGCCTGAAAACTGCTCCGATACCTGCTTCGTCTTACCTGTGTTTACCTTTGTTTTTACATTTATCGCCGACATAACACGAGAGATTTCCCTTGCCTCCTCCGCTTGGGAAGATGTGCTCTTTGCAAGATACATACTGGCACGGCTGACCTTGCCTGCCGCCTCCATAACGCTGTTTGTCGCTCTGCGCACTTCGGCAAATAGCATGTCGTTTTCCTGCACCATTCGGTACAAATTCGCCCCTAAAACATCATCTTTAGAGCGTACATCTACATATGCCGTCATATCTCCCGAGGCGACACGTGCCACGACATTTGCGTTATTTTGTATGCTCGACACCATATTTTTAAAGGAATCTATCATGTCGTACAACGAGCTTTTTTTGTTAATGCCCGTCATGTCAAGCGTAGAAAAGCTAACCCTATCGTCGCCGACAGAGAGCATTTTCGCCCACTTGGAGACAGCCTTAATAGGCCGCTCTATATTGCTTGCAATGGCGCAAGATAGCAGATAGGACAGGCCGAGCACTGTAAGCACCATAGCGCCGACAATTACAGCGGCCAGATCGGTAACAGGCGCAAAAATCCCGCTTCGCATAAGCATTATGAGCGCCAAAGTCCCCATAATACAAAGCGATATTACCCCAATAAACCCAAAGAAAATTTTACTTCCAATACTACTCCTCATATTTGCCCCCTCTATGAGTAGATTTTTTCATATACCTTAAAATTACACCAACACAGCAAACATGCCCTTGTCTGCCCTGTACCTATGCGCCTACCCTTGCACTCCAAATGTATCAAGTGCACTTTTTCATGCGCCGCTTTACTCGCTAAATTCCATTATCTTGTCTATATTCTCTGCCATGTACCGCTGAACTTCGTATGGGTACATATTAATAAAATAATAATTGCCCTCGTGCTCCCTCTCCTCGGGAGTTATTCCCATTGCCGTGCCCTTTTCGGTCGGCACCTTTACCGTGTGCCGCTCGTCGACATGCACCGTCTCGAGCAGTCCCATCTCCTCGAGCCATTTTCCAAGCTTAATGGCGGTGACTTTCGGATAGCCGCCGCCCTCCATAACCTCGTTTATGCGCTTTGTTATTACACTTATCGAAACGGCATCCTCCGTGACCTCTATTTTTTCTCTAAGTTCTTCAAAGAGGCTCTTTACCTCTATGTCGACCTGATCTGTGGCTACTGCTCTTAGATCGGCAATCTCGTCACCTTCCGCCATTTCTGCTGCAAGTTCCTCGTAGTGCTCCTCTTGTTCTACCTCGGTTAAATCGGGCGGTATGCCCATATGCTCTGCTATTGCCGTAACAAAGCGCTCGCCGTATCTCTTATGCTTTGCCTCGCCAACGCCTGACACGCTCTTGAAAAGTTCGAGCGAGGTCGGTTGAATTACCGCCATGCTTGCAAGGGATTTGTCGGTAAAAATTATATACGCAGGCATTTTTTCCTCTTTTGCAATGTCGCCTCTTAGCTTGCGAAGTTTTTCGTATAGCGTATTGTCGACAACGCCCAAAGTAGCGCTTTCCTTTTCCTTTGTGTCTTTAATCTTCTCTTTGGGCATTTTAATTTCGAGCCGCTCTCTGCTCTTTAGTATGTCCCACGATTTTGCCGTGAGCATTAATATGGGAAATTGTCCGTCGCTCTGCGCTATGTAGCCCTTTTCTATCAGGGTGCTTATTATGTATCTAAGCTCTGCGGCGCTGTTTTGGCAAATTCCGTATGTCGACAGGCTGTCAAATCCCATTCGTTGCACCGCTTTATTTTTAGACCCCTTTAGCACGTCGACCACCATGTTAACACCAAAGCGCTCATTCATGCGGTATATGCAAGATAGGATTTTTTGCGCATCTGTCGTTATGTCTACCGTGTCAAAATTTGTGTTACAGTTGCCGCAGTTGCCGCAAAAAGATGGCGGTGTCTCGCCGAAATAGCGCAAAATATAGGCACGCAGACACTCACTCGTCATGCAGTAGGAGGTCATCTCCCTAAGGCGGGCAAATTCGTTGTCTCGTCTGCGTTCTATGCCTTCTTCGCCCTCCGAGCCTAAATTTTCAATCATCCATCTGTTTGTGCCAACGTCCTGACCGCTGTACAGGAGAAGGCACTTTGCAGGCGCTCCGTCTCTACCTGCACGGCCTGCCTCTTGGTAGTAGCTCTCCATGTCCCTTGGCATATTGTAGTGCACGACATAGGAGACATTGGACTTATCTATACCCATTCCAAAGGCATTTGTCGCCACCATAACCGTCTTGCGGTCGTACAAAAAATCCTCCTGATTTCGCCTACGCTCGCTGTCGGGCAGGCCTGCGTGGTATCTCGTTGCAAGGTAGCCTTTGGACTGCAATGTCTCGCAGACACTCTCGACTATCTTTCGTGTAATGCAATATATAATGCCGCTCTTGTCCTGATTATTCTTCAAAAAGCTAAGCAGGGCAGAGGATTTGCTTGCAGGCATTTGCACTTCAAAGCTTAGATTTTCCCTGTCAAATCCCGTAACGAGAATTGTCGGGTCGACAAGGCCGAGCGCCGCTATTATATCGTCCTTAACACGTGTCGTTGCGGTAGCTGTAAAAGCACTTACAACGGGGCGGCTCTTTAGTCTTGCTATAAATTTCGGTATGTCCATATAGCTCGGGCGAAAGTCCTGTCCCCAGCGTGATATACAGTGAGCTTCGTCTATCGTTACGCTCTTTATGTCTGCGTATTCGGCAAAATTAATAAAATCCTCCGACAAAAGCCGCTCGGGGGCTACATATATAAGTTTATAATAACCGCTACGCACGCCGTACATTGCGTCTCGCATTTGGTTGTATGTTAGGGAGGAATTGATATAAGCCGCCCGTATTCCGGCCTCTGTTAGCGACAAAACCTGATCTTGCATAAGCGAAATAAGAGGGGAGACAACAATGGAGACCCCCTCCCCTATCATGGCAGGCACTTGATAGCATATCGATTTACCCGCCCCTGTCGGCATTATTGCAAGTGCATCTTTTTTATCTAAAACAGAGTCGATTATCTCCTCTTGCCCTGCTCTAAAGCTATCGTAGCCGAAATATGTCTTTAAAACCTCATGTTTTGTCACAAGTTCACCGCTTTTCATTTTGTTATGTATATTCTACACAAAAAAAGACAAAAGGTAAAGAAGTAGCGGAAATTTTATTTTGCTATTGACAATATCGATAATCGATGTTACAATTAAATCAATCAAATATCGATTATCGATAAACGAGAGGTGGTTGTGTGGCAAGAGAAAAATATCAAACACTAAGCGAGCAGATGTTTTACATACTGATCTGCCTTAGAGAAGAATGCTGCGGTGTCGACATAATGAAGCGTGTTACAGACATAACGGGCGGCGAGGTAAAAATAGGCCCGGGTACGCTGTACAGCCTGCTCGATAACTTTGTTAAAGAGGGCTTTATTGTAGAGACAAAAATTGAAAACCGCAAAAAAAGTTATATAATTACGACTTTGGGAGGCGATCTTTTAAGTCGGGAATATAGCAGGATAGTGCGGCTTAAAGAGAACTACGAAAAACTAACGGGAGGCGAGACTTATGGCAAAGACAGTTAAGAAAATGATTTTTTACGCCATGTATCACACGAGCGATATAGAGAGAAAGCTTGAACAGTACGCCGAGGAGGGGCTCTTTTTAACCAAGATCGGCTCTACACTTTGGACATTCGAAAAGGGCGAGCCTAAAAAGACAAAATATACAGTAACATATTTTTCCGAAGGTTCTATGTTTAATCCAGATTATACCGACAATCAGCTAACATACTTTGAATATGCCGAGCAGTCGGGCTGGAAGCACGTTTCATCTTTTCACTTAATGCAGGTATTTTCAAGCCAAGAGGAAAATCCCGTCCCCTTCGAGACCGACGAGAGGGAAAAACTTGACAATATTAAAAAATGCATGAAGAAAAGTTTTATCCCAAACATGATAATGCTACTTGTAATATTCTGCTTAAACTCTGCAATGCAGTTTACAACCATGCTTAGCAGTCCAAGTTCGTTTTTCTCGAACAACTTGGGAATAGCAGCACTTCTTTCCTCGCTAACAGTAATTTTCCAGCAAATAGTCGTGTTAAACTCTTATCGCAATTGGTGTGTTAAATCGGAGCGCTCTGTCTCGCAGGGCGGCAAGTGCTACGACAAGGGCGGCGAGGCCATTATGCGGTTTAACCGCTGGTTACTCCTATGGGTACTTGTTCTTGTAACTGTAATCTTTTCCGATGCGTTTTTTAGCGGCAACCGCTTTGTTGTATATGTAACGCTCCCCATGATTCCGCTATTCTTCATTGTATATCTCGGCTCGATCAACATAATGAAAAAGTTTAAAGCGAGCGCTTTTGTAAATAAGGTTGTCTCTGTATCTGCATTAATGCTCACATCGGTTTTATATACAATTTTTATATTTCACATAATAATAACTCAGTACCCAAACAGAGGACTCGATAGGGAACATCGCATAGGGACATACACAAATGCCGCAGGAGAGCTTCGTGAATACACTATTTATCAAGATGAAATCCCACTTACAATCGAGGACTTATATATAGGATTTGACACGACAAACTACTCGACAGAAGCATATATTGCAAGCTCTTTCCTTCTTACAGATGCAACTTATTTCCACAACTCGCCACCACTTTCAACAGGCGATACAAGGCGACTTGATTACAGCATATACGAGACCAAGATAGGCTTTGTCTACAACTTGGTACGAAAGGAAATGCTAACGCCTCAGTCGTGGCGAGAGCAAATAACCTTGATCGAGATAGATCCAAGGCCCTTTAACGCAAAGGAGGCCTATGCATACGAGTACACAGAAGGAGGCGGGCTAAACGGCGAATATATCTTGCTCTACGATGATAAAATCATAGATCTCGACCTACGATACCCCCTAACCCCCGAACAATCAGCAGTAGTAGCGGAAATCTTTTCCTAAAATCCAAAAAGGACGGTACAAATGAGTAAACTCATTTGTACCGTCCTTAATAAATCCAATAAAAAATTGCCCGGCAATTTTTTCACCATAGCTCTTAGTTCTTAGTTCTTAGCTCTTAGCTCTTAGCTCTTAGTTCTTAGTTCTTAGCTCTTACTTCTACTTACCCCTCACGTGACCTCTTTGCCGTAATATGCTCAATATCAATTCTCACCATGACAGTCGCATTCTTATAGCTCTCGGCAGATCGCTTAATGTCATCGGGGAATTTATCCGCAAAAAACATACCAAACTTAACAATGGCGTCCATGTACTGCTCGGGCTCTACTTTATGTGCCTTACCGTAGATAATAACGCTTGTAAACTCTGTCGATAGTTCGTCAGGGCGAATCGTTGCGTCTAAAACCGTCGTTACACATACCTTGTTGTTCTTTGCAAGGCAGTCGTGCTTTAGCCCCTCTTTAAAGCCGTGATACCACAGAGCGCCGTCGAAATATGCCACATTTACAGGCAGTGCATAGGGAAAACCTTCCTCGCCCTCGGGGAAAGCGACGACGCTGTACGGGGCGAGTGAGAGCATTTTCATTACGGTGTCTGAGTCTATTTGCTTGTCTATTCTGCGCAGTTTGCGAAAACCTGAATCCATATTACCCTCCGTTAATTTCATCAACACATTTTTTAAGAGCATTAAATGTTTCGTCGCTAATTACATGCTCTATCCTACATGCATCGGCATCTGCAACCTCCTTGCTAACGCCGAGTACCTCGTTTAGATAGCGGCAAATGGCAATGTGCCTGTCGTAAATGTCCTTTGCCCGCTCTAATCCTTGCTCTGTCAAAACGAGATTGCCTGTGCTCTGCTGCTCTATCAGCCCCATGCTTTTTAGTATGCCTACCGCACGACTAACAGACGGCTTGGAAAATCCAAGTTCGTTTGCTACGTCGATAGAGCGTACAGTGCCGTTGCGCTCCTTTAAACGGAGTATGGTTTCGAGATAGTTTTCGCCCGATTCAAGAAGTGCCATAGATTTACCCTCCTATTATTCAAGTTACTTTTTTTCTCTAAATTTATTGTGCTAATATTATACCTATCGCTATTAGAATGTTACTATAAGTCCACCCGGCATACAGTAGTATGTGCAAAGACCACCTGTTTCCAAAACAGTAATGTCGCCGACCTTTAGCGTGTCTTTAAACATTGCGGCAAGAAGGTCTGCACCCTTTTTGTTTTTGCAGTGGCTTATAACTATCGGACGTCCTTCAAGTTTTTTCCTCTCGCTTGCAAGCTTAACCATCGTTTTAAGTGCGTTAAGCTCGCCCCTCGGCTTTGCAACGACATCTATTGTTCCCTGCTGAGTGTTGGCGGCAACGGCACGAATACCGAAAGCACCTGCCATAATTCCCGAAATTTTAGACATACGTCCATTCTTTATAAGATTGTCGAAATCTACAAGCGAGAACAAAAGGAAAGTGCCGTCCATATAGTTTTCGGTCTCAGCGACGACAGTATCAAAGTCGCAACCTGCCTCTATTAGTGACTTAGCTCTGCGAAGACCCATTACAAGAGATCCCGATGTTCCTCTTGTGTCTACAACATGAATTTTCTTTTCAGGGTCTTCATCCATAACGATCTTTGCACCCATAACGGCACTGTTGTAAGATCCAGATAGCGATCCTGTTATTGTAAAGGCTATTGTATATTGATATTTTCTAAACTGCTCGGCAAACATCTCCGGAGATGGGCAGGAAGACGACGACCCTTTTTTAGCTGCCTTTGAGGCTGCAATCATTTGGTCTAAATCGACACCCGGTGCGTCTACAAAATCTTTTCCCTCTACGGTTATTGTTAGCGGCACCATATCAAAACCGATATCATCTCCTGCCATTGCTCCCGGTTTTAGATCGCAGCCGCTGTCTCCGACAAGTCCCCACTTCATTGTAATTCCTCCGTAATTATATATTTTTTTACATTAAATTTAATTTAATCGAATTTTTGCTACATATATTATAACACAGCTTGTCAATCGGTTGTAGTGTAATTTTTTAACATACTTTATAACGCTTTATTTTTTATTTTTGATGTGGTATAATTATTGAAACAAAAAATTTTCCTATACGTCATAATCAGTGTATCTTTAGGGCTAAACTGTAAACTTTCATTGGGCTTATTATAATAAACGGAGGGTTAATATGAAAAATAATTCAAAAATCGGCTCTTTTTTACTTATCGTTTTAATTGCTGTACTTATTGGCGGCGGTGTATATTTTGGTCTTCCGCTCTTACAAGGGGATAGTCTGCCCGTAGATGGGGCGGGGGTGCAGTATGATATTTCTTCCATGAATGTAACGGCATCGAACGAAGCGGCCGACGGTATACCGACAGAGGCAAGATTTACTCTTACGAGCGAGGATAGCCTAACAGATGCTGAAATTCGCTCTATTGTCAAGATAGAGCCTCAGACCGAGGTCGAAATCTCGGGCAGTAGCGGAAGTTACGAGATAAAGCCTGTTGAACATCTGTCGGCAGGCAGCCTTTATAACATCTCGCTAACAGACGGCACTAGCACACGCTCCTTTGCATTTCAGACAAAAAACGAATTTGCGCTAAAGAGCGCTATACCGGGCGACATGGCAATGGACGTACCTGTCAATGCCGGAATAGAGCTTACTTTTACCAACCCGAATATTGTAAATCTTGCAGAGAGCCTAACTGTTACTCCGAGCGTAGAGGGTGAGTTTGCAAGATACGGAGATAGGTGGGTGCTAATTCCCTCCGCTCCGCTTGCCTACGACACGATATATGAAATCGAAATAGCAAAGACTCTCGAAACGGTATCGGGTGATATTTTGCCCGAGGGTATCAGTCTTACATTTAGGACAGAGGAAAACCGGTTAGAGGCGGTTCCTCTCGACCTTGCAAGTTATGAGCCCGAGAGCTTTACAGGGGATAGAGCTCCCGTGATCGAGTTTAGTCAAAATTATTACTCCGATGCATGGGATAATTATTTAGAGGAGTTTAAACAAAACGATTTTACAGTTGACATTCAAAAATTCAAAGACAGCGCCTCCTACGGTAGCGCTCTCGAGGCCTTCGACAACTTCCAAAAAGAGCTCAACAGCCCCAAAAACTTTAGAGTGGACGAGGAACTTTTATCTCCATACGCATCTGCCGAAACAAAGATGACCGTGACAGATGAGTGGGCTCCGTTATACATTGTAATGCCCGCCCCTCTTGAAGCAGGTCAATATGCCGTAACGGTTTCAGGTTATGTACATGGCGACTATGTGGAATGGCAAAAGCTAATTCAGGTTTCCGACATGGCGGTATTTGCCATCAACTACGAGGGCGGTAGCACAGTTTGGGTGAACGATCCTATATCGGGTGAGCCTATGGTTGGGGCAAGTATATTTAAAAACGGCTACTCGGTAGCATCTACCGGCGAGGACGGCATAGCGACATTTACGACAGAAGGTGTTGCCGACGGCGAATTTGCCGCCATCACGGTGCAGAGCGGCAATGTGGAGTACATATACGCCGAAAATGCAATTACAGCCCCCGAAGAAACGAGCGCTTCCCACAAATACATGGGGGCAATGTACTCCGACAGGGGTACATACCTTTCTACCGACACTATAAATGTGTGGGGCACTTTGGTTGCACGCAAGGGCGAGATGCTCGAAAATGAGTTTACATTGCGACTTCAAAGCCCTGCTGTCTATTACAGCGGAGATACCACTGATTATCCGCCAATCTTCGAAAGTACCGTAACGCTCGACGACATGGGCACATTTACGGCCGAGGTGCCTATTGAAAATTTAAGCTCTACATATTATACACTCGAACTTTCTTCGGGCGACGAGGTTATTTTATCGAGGAATATCGAGATACAGGACTACACAAAGCCGCTTTATATTCTCGACATCACGCAAGATGAACCCTTCCACACAACGGGCGAGAGCATAACGTTAGATTTTAGCCTAACGCTATACGATGGCACTCCCATGAAGGATTACGAGATAATGGTAGAGCATTCGACCTCTTACGGCTCGCCTTACAAAACAGGTAACAGCATTTACACCGACGAGAGCGGCAAGGCCTCTTACAGCTTTACCTTGGCAGACGATGTTACACACTGGCATTTGTCGACCTTCTCTGTTAAGGCAACTGCAGCAGGGCTTGAAGATTATGTGCTTACAGAGTACGAAACGATCTACCTTATGCCGAGAACTGTCATGCTCGAAGCGGAGTATGACGATACATTAAATGTAGTCGACATAATGGCTCACGAGATAGACACAAGCGAGATAGAGGCGGAATTTGAAGCCTCCAAGGGCAGTTCGAACAGAAATGTCATTGTGAATAAGCTATACGACCCCGACAATTTTAGGGGAGACAAATACACAAGTACGGCTCATGTTTCGGTTATAAAGACGACATGGACAGAGACAATATCCGACTCCCATTACGATCCGATTGAAAATGTTACGACATACGAATATGTCTACGATAGCTCCGAAGAAATTGTAGACACTGCGGTAGTTGCAATTGTAGACGGCATAGCACAGTTTGACACATCACCCTATGTTGCCGAGGAATTTGTCTCGTACAGTCTCGATGTAGAGATATTCGACATAAAGGGTCGCACGGTAAAAATGGGCTACCCGATAAACATTTCGGGCACTTCTTACACAATGTACAACTCCATGCCGGGCGATGTGATGTACAACATAATTGTAGATGGTTACGAGTACGATTACGACATTGGCGAAAGTGTTAATCTTATGATATACAATTCGTTGGAAGTCCGAAGCGGCTACCAAACCGACGAGGGCAGAAGTGTATTTCTTGTAATGCAAGAGGGGCTCTCCCGCATTATAACGACAAACGGCAACACTGCCAAGATGACATTTACCGAGCAAGATGTGCCAAATGTAGTTGTATACGGAGCCTATTTCGATGGCAAAAACATTCACATGGCGCAATATTATATGGGAGCTCCCTCTTATCAGTATCTAAGGTATACGGGCGAGAGTTCCGAGCTTAACATTGAAATTAAGACCGATAAAACAGAATATGCACCCGGTGATACCGTTCGGGCAGAGGTTTCTGTTACCGACAAAAACGGCATACCGAGACCTGCCACTCTTTTGCTAAGTGTCGTTGACGAGGCGGCCTTTGCGGTTGACCCGAACTACTTTGATCTACTCGGCAAGATTTATGGCTCTGTGTGGTTTCCGAGGGTCGACACTCATGTATCCTATATCCACCACAACGAAAACTTTATTGGCGGTGAAGGCGGCGGCGGAGATGAGGCAAGTAGCGGCATTAGAGATGATTTTTCCGACAACCCTGCATTTGTTACGATAAAGACAGATCAAAGCGGTATTGGAAGCACTTCTTTTACACTTGCAGATAGCGTTACAAGTTGGCGCATAACAGCGCTTGCTGTTGGCGAAAAGGAGATCGGTATTGGCCCTCTTGCGGGGCAAAAGGAGGTAAATGTCACCTCTACCCTCCCCTTCTTTGCCGACATTCTTCACAGCGACAGATACCTATCGAGCGATGACATTTCGGTATCACTAAGAAGCTTTGGAAGCGAGCTTACAGTAGACGACAGTGTATCTTATGCGGCAGAGCTTATTGGCGGCGGAAACTCTGTTACTAAGACAATTTCGGCACATGGATACAGCGATGCGATACTAAACTTCGGCAAGATGGAGGCAGGCACATATACTCTTAATGTTTCGGCACTGTGGGGCGATGTTAGCGATGCTTTAGAGATCAAGTTCGAGGTCGTCGACAACCTTTCTTCTGCCTACATGTCTAAAGAGGTAACAGCGACAGGGCTTGCTACTATCGAATCGCTATCCTACCCCGTTGTTTTGACATTTGCCGACAACGACAACTCGGCCTATTACAGTGCTTTGCATTTCCTTGCAGGCGAACATAGCGGCAGGTCCGATAAAAATGTAGCGGCATGGTATGCTGGCAACATGCTGCTTGAGCATTACGATGGGGTCTACAAAGAACCTGTTAAGCCAACTGTCAACAGCTCGACGAGCGGTGTTATGCTTTTCCCATACAGCAAGGGAGATGTAAAGCTAACCGCACTTATGGCGGCGACAGCGCCCGACTTTTTCTCGAGTAGCGATTTGGCAGGCTCGCTTTACAATGTGCTAAATGACGACAAATCAACTGCCGATCAGGTAGCATATGCCTATATGGGTCTTGCGGCACTTCGTGAGCCTGTACTGCTTGAAGTGAGAAACTTTGCGGCAAACCCGACAGGGCTTGAAGAGGAACAACTGCTCGTTTTAGGTACAGCCCTACTTCTCGTTGGAGACGATAGCGGAGCGGCGGCACTATATAACGACATTATATCTCCAAAGCTAATCAGAGAGGGCTCTTACACCCATTATGAAGGGGCTGACAGAGACGAAACGGTAAGCATGACAGCCCTTGCACTAATGCTATCCTCGACTGCGACAGATAGGACAGATGCAAACGGAATGCTCTCTTATCTAATGCAAAACAAGGGCGAGACGGTAGCTGTAAACCTTGAGATGCTCTACTACTTGCAAAAAATCGGTGCTCCGATGTCGGGTGCAAACTCTGTTACGATGAATATTGAGGGTAGTGACGTAGATATTCCAATGGAAAATGGGCTTGGTAGCATACCACTTTCCAAGTCTCAGCTCGAAAGCGCAACGGTAGCACTGCCCGAGGGCATAACAATAATGGCAAAGTACGAGGGTGTGCCCACTACAACGGACGATAATTTATCTATTGTAAAGAGCTTTAGTACAGACAGCGCAGAGGAAGTTTCACTTCTTGGCGAGTTTGTAACATTCACGCTCGATGCCAAGGTAGAGGGCGATCTCTACGACGGTAGCTACACAATAACCGATACACTTCCTGCCAACATGCGCTTTATATCGCTTGCAGAGGGCGACAACTACTCCAACAGGTGGCACCTTGTATCGGAAGACGGTGACACTCTGACCTTTAGGTTCTACGTCGGCTACGAGGACGGATTTGACGGCATAGTACCTCCCATAAGCTACACTGCACGTGTTGTGCTGGACGGCAACTACAAAGTTCCAAGTGCAACAATTATAAACGAAACAAGCGGTGGTATAGCAATATCGGAGACCGATGTTTTTTCATCAAACTTATCAGAATAATAAAGAGAGAGCCTCACACCAATAGGTGTGAGGCTCAGCTTGGAGAAAAAGTGTTTTCTCCAAGCTGAAGAAATCAGCTAAAGCTGATTTTAACGCCCTCGGGGCGGGAATTTAACGCCAGAGGGCACCCTAATGGTGCCCCCTCGCCGCTCCCCCACCTTCCGAAGGGGCTTGATTTTATGTTTTTCTCCAGCCTGAGCCTCACACCAATAGGTGTGAGGCTCTCTCTTTGGGAAAAAGTGTTTTCTCCAAGCTGATTATACCGCCCTCGGGGTAGGATTTTAACGCCAGAGGGCACCCTGATGGTGGCCCCCTCTCCGCTACACTACCTTTGAGACACTTTAGATTATACATTTCGAATATGCGGTTAAATCAAAAAAAGGCTGTTACAATAATTGTAACAGCCTTTTTGATTTAACTATTGGTTTACAATATACTTGTGGAGAGCGGCCGGAATTTCTTCAAGTCCTGCCGATACAGAGACAATAACATTTGTATCGTGCGCTACGCTCTGTTTTTCAACTTCCTCGAAGAAAGCTGTCATTGCTGCATCGTCCTTGCCGCAAATCTTTGTTATGGAGTCTACAAAGATTTCTGTGCAGTCGTAGTCGCCCGCCATAATGCCTGCAAGGAAACCAAAGAACTTGTCGTAGCCGTCCACACTGTATTCAACAGCACGTACTAGGCGAACATCTGTCTTAATCTCATACTTTAAGGAGTCGTTCTTTTCTATGCAAACGACATTCCCCTTACTGTTTTTCTTTGCCTCGTTGACCATCTCAACAAGTAGTTTTGTCTTGCCCGAACCCTTTTTACCGATAATTAACTTAATCATTGCAAAACCTCCCGTACAATTTTTTATTTTGGTTTTACCGTTGTTATCATTATACAGGACTTTACAGGATATTTCAACTCAAAATTTGCAAAAGATGAAATAAAATTCATTTTCAGTAGTGCAAACAGTATTTTCAACACATTTACAAAGTTGTCTATCATACCGAGTTTCTCCCTTGTAACGTGAGTTAATGCTTCGTTTTTTCTACCGACTACCTGTCTTTAGACCGCTTAGTTACCTATGCTATTTCATATTGCTGTCATAGAAACCGTAACCATGTCGTCTGCCAGCATTGCAGATAGCACGACAGGATACTGCGATGTGTTTATAAACCTAAAATCCAAAGACCCGTAATAGATCGTTGCGTCCATTCCGTCTTCTATATAGTCGACAGGCAAGCTGTGCTCATGACGTTCTGTAATCTCGAATCCCGCCGCAAGAGCCGCTTGATACAAGGTCGTCGAGAGCTGGCATATTCCGCCGCCATATTGTTTTTCGTGTTCTTCCCCAATAAAGATTGTGGCCTCCATATAACCCTTCTCGGGAGTTCTGGGGCCTACTACCTCGTTAAAGGAAAACTCTGCACCGGGCTCTATAACATAACCCTCGACAGCCTTACAGGCAATCTCGAGGTTTTTCAGACGACCCGGAGTATAGTCGTATATCCCTGTCGAGTATCTCGAAAGCTCCATCGGGAGCGCAGGAGTTTCAATGGGAGTCTCTGCTACAAGCTCGGGAGTATCGGGCACTACAAACTGCTCGATGTCCTGAGATGTGTTATCGTCGGGACGTTCGATCTTCCTTGTCTCCTTTGTAGGTGCGGCAGGTTGCGAAAACTCTGTCGGAATGTCCGAACTCGGCGAGCAGGCTATAAGCGAGCCAGCCGCTACCGCCACTGCTATCATTTTTATAAAATTTGCCATTTCTTCACACCTCCACATTTATTTTTTGCAGTGCAAAGAAATTTACTACTCTTTATTTTTTACAAAAATGCAAATTGTAGCCACAAAAAGTTGTTATTTCTCCGGTTTTATTATATAATTCTTTTTATATTATCTAAAGGAGGGCTGTATGGAAAATATTAATACAAAAAACAAAATAAAAAACATGCTCTCCGATCGGGAGTTTTTTAATATACTCTTTAAAATATCCATTCCGATCGTTATCCAATTTTTTCTTGTCTCCTCTTTAAACATGATAGATACATTCATGATAGGAAGGGTTGGCGAGGTCGAGGTTGCGGCGGTCGGGGCGGCCAATAGGTACTACTTTCTTTTTTCCCTTACAGTTTCGGGAATATCGAACGGTTGTTCGGTCTTTATGGCGCAGTATCACGGCAGAGGCGATACCGTTGGTATTCGCAGGGTTATGGGGGCAAGCTATATATCGACGATGACCGTTGCAACATTTTTTACCCTTACAGCGCTTGCCTTTCCACAGGCCATTCCCGATATTTTTTCAAACGATGCCGCCTTGATAAATGTAAGTGCGCAGTATCTTACCGTCGTTGTGATAGGCTACATTTTTAACAGCATAACAATAGCTTCCAACGGTGTAATGAGATGCATAGGGCAGACAAAAATGCCAATGATTATTAGTATCTTTGCCATTTCGACAAATATTATTTTAAACTACATTTTTATCTTCGGCAAACTGGGACTTCCTCCAATGGGTGTGACAGGCGCAGCCCTTGCAACGGTAATAGCTCGAGTATCCGAGTGCTCTCTTATGCTTATATGCGTTTTTTCGGCAAAAACGGGGCTACGTGGCAAGCTGCGTGAGTTTTTTGATTTTAACAAAATTTTTATATCTGACTTGGTAAAAAAATGCACCCCCATTGTTATAAACGAGTGCTTTTATGCCCTTGGGACGTGGATGTACACTGTGGCATACGGCATTGTCGGAACATCGGCCCTTGCCTCGGCGCAGATTGCGCAATCTACCTTTGACATGTTTCTTGTCTTTAGCTTTGGCCTGTCCTCCTCCTCGCTCGTTATAATCGGCAACACGGTAGGTTCAGGCCATGAAGCAAAGGCGAGGGAATACGGCTGGCGGCTTTCGGTTTTGTCCTTTTTTGTCGGCCTCGTTATGGGTACACTTCTTGTATTCTCAGCACCGTTTATTGTATCTTTCTTTGCAGTATCACAAAGCACCGCTGTAACTACAGTTAACCTAATGCGTATATTTGGGCTTTTTAGCGCCTTTAACTGCTGCTCTGTCGCCATGATTGTCGGCATATTCAGAGGTGCAGGAGATGCTGTTTTTGCCCTTAAAGCAGAAATCGGTGCAGTCTGGCTTGTCGCCATACCCTTGGCCCTTACAGGGGCATACATATTCCACCTACCGGCCGAGGGAGTGGGGCTTTTGATTCAAACCGACATCATGACCAAGTTTATAGTTGCCACCCATCATTTTAAAAAGGGCAACTGGATACACAGAGTAGCGAGATAATCCGCAGAGGTTATTGGCGCCCTTGCAAAAACAAAGAGATAATAAATGGCTTTAAAAAAACAAACCTCCGTACACGATTAAATGTGTACGGAGGTTTTAATCTTCATTTATCGCTTGAATGATAATTCAAACTTATTATAGTTTTTGTCTTACAGAATTTGTGTAAGCGCACCCATTAGAAGTAGGATTATAGCACCGCCTATACGGGAAGAAATAGCGGCAAAGGGCATTAGGGATAGTCTCTTAGAGGCTGTTAGGATACAAACGTCTCCCGATCCGCCAGCGTTTGCCATGCAAAGGCCTGCTGTTGTTGCGGACTCTAAGAACTTAAATCCGACAAACTGACCGAATATTCCTGCTCCTATAAATGCAAGAACAACAGTTACAACTATTAGAATGAAGTATACAGGATCTGTTAGTGTTGTTAGGATAGCGCCAAAGTCGAGCATCGAAACACCGACAAAGAACATAAGAGCCTTCATAAGCTGTGTGCCGATAAACTGATACCAAATGCTGCAAGAGATTTCGATATCACGAGGTACAAATTTCGAAAGCTTAACGACAACTGCAAGGATAACAAGTATTGCATAGTAGTGTAGGAATGTTACGAACTTACCAACCATGACAGCAATAAGCAGGAATGTTCCCGACATTACAAGGCCGATACCAAGGTCGTTTAGCGATAGCTTGTGGTTTTTTTCCACTTCGTCGGGTTCTACTACCATGCCCTCGATTAGAACACCGTCACCTGATAGCTTGGGGAATTTTTGTGCAAGGGGCAAAACAAGGCAACCCATAAGAATTGCTATTGCGTTACCAACGATTGTAGCAGGTAGGATTTGTGCGAGAATGTCGTCCGAAACAAGACCGTATGCACCTGCATAGATTTCAGCCATGGGGATAGCACCTGCGCCGACACCACCACCGATGATGGGGGCTGCTATGTACAAAATTGCCTCGGAGAAGCCGTATCCGAGCACCATTCCGAGAAGACCTGTACCGACAAATGCAAAGATGATACAACCAGCAATTGCAACAAAGTAGCGAATACCGCACTTTACAAGTGTCTTTGCGTCCATACCGAGGATAGAGCCTACGATAAGCGATGCTATGCAAAAATCAAGGAAGCCAAAGCTGCCTGTAAAGGATTTTGCAAAGTCAACGAGCTCTGGGCTAAATGCGCCGTAGTAGGAAAGAGCGGCAGAGCCTAAGATACAGACGATAGAGCCACCGCCGAGGTACTTACCGACTATCGGTATAGCATCGCCGACAAAGAATAGAATTTCTGCACCGATTATGCCAAAAGCAAATGCACCGAGCATGTTTTGGGGTAGGTCAAAAAAGAATAGTGTTACCAGTAGTACCGCCGTACAAACGGCGAACAGCCACGCAGGCATGTTGTAGACTTTAAGTGATTTCTTGTTTTCCATTGTTTAAACTCCTTTTAATGTAAAATAATGTGCTCTTTACGGCAATGCCCATTGCCGTAAGGGGATAAGTT
>CAYJFK010000007.1:25660-63622 GCA_964369475.1 uncultured Oscillospiraceae bacterium
AATGTAAAATAATGTGCTCTTTACGGCAATGCCCATTGCCGTAAGGGGATAAGTTGCGGGTATCTCCTCCTTTGACCTGATTATATGTTAATTTTAAAGAGTGGCAAAAACCTACAATTTAAATTTCTCGGAAGGTAAGTGAGCGGCGAGGGAGACCCTGACCTTTCATTCCACCTCGAGAGCGCTAAATCGGCTTTAGTTTATTTATTTTGCTACCTGCTTGATAACATCGAGCATTGTACCGTCACGATATTCTATAACGGCTACAACCTTATCTGTCGTCTTTATGGGTTGTGGCTTTCCAACGAGGTTCTCGGCTATTTCCTTTAGCTCCTCGATTGTCTTTAGCTCAAAGCCCTTTTCGGTTAGCGTTTTGATAATATCCTGCCTTAAAGGGTTAACGGCAACACCTCTATCTGTTACAACGACATCGACGCTCTCGCCGGGGGTGCAAAGTGTGTGCACACGGTCTACGACCGTCGGTACACGACCTCTTATAAGGTTTGCCGTTACAATTGATATAGCCGCCCCTGCCGCTGTGTCGGGGTTGCCGCCTATACCTGTTCTCGATACACCGTCCATGCCTGTTAGGCAGTTTAGGTTAAAATCAAGATCAACTTCAAATGCGCCTATTATTGTGTTGTCGAGCAGATTTACTATACAGCCGTTATTAAAGGGCGATGCGTAGTAAGCACAGCTTATTTCCTCGTGATTCTTGTTTTCGGCAATGGATTTTATTGCGGTTTGGTCAAAGGACTGCGTATCATATGCATGTTCGAGCACGCCCGACTGCAACATGTCTGCCATAAATGCCGTTATGCCGCCCATGCAAAATGCTGCCTTGGCCTCACGCTCGATTAGCATTTCCTTAACGTATTTTGCAAATGCAATGGAGGGGCCACCGCCACCTGTTTGGAATTTGTAGCCGTTTTTAATGTAGCCTAAAGCGTCGGCTATTTTAGCGGCTGTTCTTGCTATGTTTAGCTGAATTGGGTCTTTTGTAAGAGCGAGCGAGCCTGTCGCAATGCCTGCCGTGTCGCCTATTTTGTCGACCTTGACGACATAGTCAACACGATCTCCCTTAACGCTTGCGTACTCCAAAACTCCGTCTACAACATTGTCGGTAACACCTACAACACGGTCGGCATACTGCGCATCTGTAAGGGCATACCCGAGCGAGCCAAATGCATTTGGTCCGACCATGCCTGTAAGATTTCCTGCCTCATCGGCACTTGCCGTTGCAACAAAGGCAACATCTATATGGAGCTGTCCGCACTCGATAGCCCTTGCACGTCCACCGTGCGAGCGGATAACGACGGGAGTCTTCATCTTGCCGTTTGCGATGTACTCGGCAACGTCGCCTATAAGTCCGTTTGTGTCGATATGCGCAACAACGCCACTCTCAAGATGCTTTACAAGCGGGCTGTGTGATGCCATAATTCCGCTCGGAGCTATTATAAGATCTTTTAAACCAAGCTCAGCCGCTGCATCTATTACCAAATTCAAAACTTGGTCGCCGTTTCTAAGTCCATGGTGAAAACTGAGCGTCATTCCGTCCTTAATTCCAAGCTTTATAAAGGCATCCTTTAAACTGTCAAGCACTTTGCTCTCTGTTCTCGGGCGAGAAAATTTAACGGGAGGGCTGTAATAGCTAAGCCCCTCGGGCATATGACCAAATGCTCCCTTAAAAGGTACTACCTCGCCGTAGTGCTCTACAAACTCGGGCACTTCTCTGCCTGCTTTATTCTTAATCATTACAGCACCCCAATCTTCTTAGCTATGGCAAGTGTTGCCTCTGCTTTTTTTGTTATTGCAATGTCTATCATCTTGCCGTCGACACTTAAAACGCCGCTCTCGGAGTTTTCGAGCGCATGGATAATTCTGCTTGCCCACATTATCTCTTTGTCGTTTGGCGTAAATGAGCGGTTTATTGCCTCTATTTGTCTTGGGTTTATTGCAATCTTGCCCTTAAAGCCAAGTGTCTTTGCCTTCTCGCACGAGTTTGTAAGCCCCACTTCGTCATCAAGGTCTAAGAATGGGCTGTCGATCGGGAGTATGCCATGCATCGAGCAGGCATTTATTATCATGGAGCGTGCAAATAGTATCTCGTCAGCACTCTCTGTAAGTGTTGCGCCGATCGAGGATACATAGTCGCCGGCACCGAGTATCATTGCCACTACCCTCTTGTCTGCTCCTGCTATCTCCTTTGCGTTAAAAGCGCCCTCGGCACTCTCAACAGCAGGCATAAGTAGCATCTTGTTCTCTTTTCCCTTTGTGTACTTGTCGAGCAGTTCAAGAGTTAGCTCTATGTCCTTCTTGCCGCTTACCTTCGGGATACAAAGCCCCATTATGTCAAGGTTTGCCACCGCCGCTATGTCTGTTTCGAGCATCTCGGGGGTGTCGTTGTTTACTCTTATTGTTATGTTCTCGCCCGAAAACTTTAGTGCATTTATCGTCTTTACGACAAGCCTTCTCGCAGCATCCTTGTCGGCAAGGTGTACAGCATCTTCAAGGTCGAATGTGTATACATCCGAGTTAAAGCATGTACACTTCAGTAGCATGGCTGGGTTGTTTCCCGGCATGATAAGGTTGTTTCTCATAATTAAATCCATTAGTATGCCACCTCGATTCCAAGACGAGAAAGAGCAACTTCTATTCTTGCCTCAATTGTGCAGTCAAGCGCTCCCCTGTCGTTTGCCGTTACCTTAACGCCTGTAATATCGTGCTTTTTTAGCGTGCTTTCAATTGTCTCTCTAATTGCATCGCCATACTGGTACATGACAGAACTGCTAAGCTCTATCTCTACCCCGTCGCCCTCCATGGGCTCTAAAATGACCGTAATATCGTTTGACTCAAGCGTTCCCGCTCTTGCTGTATCGGTAATTTTCAAGCTGTCACCCTCTTTTTAAATTTGTTAAAAATGCTACGTTTCGTGCTACTAAACAATATCAAAAAAACTCTATTAGTCAAGAATAATAAGTTATTTAAACAGTTTTTTAACTAATTTAAGTGGAATTTTTTCATTAAAACATATATAATTCATATGACAAAACTACTCCTACGAGGTGACAGATGAAATACAAGCTACATGATACCATTGTTAAGTCGACAACGATAGTAGTTGTATCAACGGTACTCTTAGTTACAGCCGCTTTTTCGGCCTATCTTTTTTATATTCAGTACACATATCTTGGCGACGGATATTTAAATCTTGCAAAGACACTTGCCGACACCCCTATTATAACGGAGTTTTTGAAAACAGGAGAGAATAGAGCGGCCGCCGTTGATTATGTCGAAAAGATTAGCGACGATGCTTCCTATTATATAGTAGTGCTCGACGAGCATCAAAACAGGCTTATTCACCCTACCGAGGCTCTGATAGGCACGAAGGCGCAGACCAATTTAATCGCTCCGACCAACAAGAGTGAAGATCACTATGCCTTTGACTCGGAGGGCTCTCTCGGTGCAGGCTTTAAAGCGCTTGCCGCTGTCATGGAGGGGGACGAGCTCATTGGTAATGTTGTTATTATCCAGCTTAGAAACAGTTTCTACATCACATTTGCCACATGTGTTGTGATAGTTGCACTTTTTTCCGTTGCGGCTATTTTAGCATCGACGAGGCTTTCTAATATAATGTCTAAAAAAATCAGAACACTGCTATTAAACTACGAGCCCGAGGACATTGTTCGTATAACAAAGGAGAGGGAAATTGCCCTTAACACGATAAACGAAGGGCTTCTTTTATACACGGGCGAACACGAACTTTCATTTGCCAATATGTCGGCAATAGAAATGCTAAAGCTCGATTTTGATGATACAGAGAGTCACAAAAAGATTTTCGACCTATTTAAAGATGCAAAATCTGAGCGCACGCCTTATTTTGCGGCAAAATACAAAAAACATTCCTACTACGTAGCTCGAAACGATATTGTAGAAGGCGACGTAATTATAGGTAGTGTTTTTACTATTAGACCAAAAGAGGCCGTCTTTGTCTTTGCCGAAGAGCTTACAGGGGTAAAAAACTATATGGAAGCTGTGCGTGCGCAGGTGCACGAGTTTAGAAATACAATGCACACAGTATCAGGGCTTGTGGAGCTTGAGAGATTTGATGTTTTGAAAAACTACATTCAAAGCGTGGTTATAGAGAGTAACAGCGAAACGATGGAGCTCGACGATATGATAAACGACCACATCCTATCGGCATTTCTCCACAGCAAATATTCAAGAGCAAGGGAGATGAGTGTAACCTTTACCACCCATTGCGACAACATTATTCCCGAGATAACTAATTCGGAAAAACTAAACGATGTTATCACGGTAATCGGAAACCTTCTCGAAAATGCATTCGAGAGCTTTAAGGGAAACAAAAAATTAGGTACTGTTCTTCTTACACTCGATTATGATGATGAGGCAAGCGACATCTATATAACGGTCGAGAACAATTCGGAAATAGCATCTGATATAGATGTTTTTGCCAAGGGCGTTTCCACAAAGGGTGAAGGGCGAGGGCACGGTCTTTGGAAGGTACAAAACTGCGTAGAGGCAAACAGCGGAGATATAGAGCTTATAAGAGAGCCTTCTAAGACGATATTTATTGCAAGGCTAAACTTAAAGGAGGTAAATAATGATGAAAATTAGTGTTTTAGTCGTGGACGATGACCCGATGGTCGCCTCCATTAACAGTTACTATGTAGAAAAGATCCCAGGACTCGAGCTTATATGCACAGCATCTGATGTGGATATGGCCAAGGAGGTCATATCAGAACATGCCGTTGACATTATACTGCTCGACATATTTTTAGGAAACACAAACGGGCTCGATTTGCTTAAATATATCAGAGACAACAAGATAGATTCGCAAGTTATAATGGTAAGTGCCGCAAAGGACAAAAATCATATAAAAAATGCAATGGACTACGGCGTGTGCGACTACCTTGTTAAGCCCTTTACATTTGATCGCTTTAAAACGGCAATAGAGCTTGCAAAAGGGCGGATAAACAAGTTGCAAAAGGACACATACGACCAAAAAGACCTCGACGAGATGATATTTGCACGCCAAAATGAAGAGCCCTCCAAGCTCCCAAAGGGGCTCGATGTGAGGACGCTCGAGCGCATAACACAGGTCGTCAAGGAGCTTGAGGAGACCTTCACGATATACGATGTGTCGAAAAAATCCGAGCTTTCCCGTGTGTCGGTAAAAAAATATCTCGACTACATGTGCGCCACCGAAATGCTCGAGGAGCAATATGTATACGGAAATATAGGCAGACCGACTTACACCTACCGAGTTATAGGGAAAATATAATACGAAATGAGAGCGTTATGCGAGAGAGTATAAGAAAAGAAATTTACAGCGAAGAATATTTTGCAACGCTTGCCGATGTTCTGTCCTGCAGAGAGCGGCGCAGTGAACGTCAAGCACAGCTTTTAAGGGAGTACGAGACGGTAGTCTGCCTTACTTTAAATGTTGCCGGAGCTAACAAAACATCACCCCTCTACAAAGCGGCTTTTTTTGAGGGTGTAAGGCTTATACGAGATATAATGTCTGTGCTTGGTATAGAGATTATGCAAAGCGAGATATTGGAGGACATAGGGGGCGACAGCGGATATTTTACATTTAATCAAGATGCGCTTTATATAAAGCGTCTTGTTATGCAGATAGAGGAGAGCCTTGATATAGGCAGGCTTTTCGACATCGATGTCATGGGCAAAGACCATGTCCCGATATCTCGGACAAAGCTCGGTGGCAGTGAGCGCACTTGCCTTATCTGCGGAAAAGCAGGCAAGGGATGTGCTCGGTCGAGAGCGCATGATATAGAGGAGATTATAGAGCGGACGGTAGGCATTATCTGTGGCCACTTTGACAAGATTGCGGCAGATTTAATTGCGGAAAATGCCGTTAAAGCGCTTATGTACGAGGTGCTCGTCACCCCAAAACCGGGGCTTGTCGACAGGTACGACAACGGCTCTCACCGTGATATGGACGTTTTCACATTTACCGACAGTGCTTGTTCCATGTACGACTATTTTAGAGAGTGCGCCACCGTCGCTACCCAAAACAGCGAGGCGCCCCCTTCTGTAACATTTTCTAAAATTCGCTACCTCGGCATGGCGGCACAGGCAAAGTCGGAGGCTCGCACAGGGGGAGTAAATGCCCACAAGGGGGCTGTATTCTCGCTTGGCATAATGGCGGCGGCTGTCTCTTATGTTATCTCAAAGGGCGGTCAGGCGAACAGTTTGGATGTGCTAAGTGTCGCTGCCGAGATGGCAGGTGGTGCGTTATCCGACTTTGAGGATAGTAACAGTTCGCAGAGCACAGGCAAAACACTTTATAACAAAAACAAAATCAAAGGCATAAGGGGCGAAGCGGCGCTCGGCTACCCCACCGTAAGGGAACATGCCCTCCCCATTCTAAAAAAAGCCTGCGAAAATGGACACGACCTAAACACGGCAGGGCTCTTTGCCCTTGCAAGCCTTATTGCAAATGTCGAGGACACAAATATTATAAAGCGCTCCTCATATGAAACGCTCGAAGCGGTAAGGGCAAGATTTAAGGCGGCACTCTCCAAGGAAAACCTCGATATAAATGAATTTATGACGGAGCAAAACGAGCAGTTTATAGCGCTAAACATCAGCCCCGGTGGATGCGCAGATCTGCTTGCGGTAGCTTTTTTTATTTATTTTACCGAGGGTCAAAAGTATTTACTTTAAATAGTTACAAAAATTGCAAATCAAGTATGATGAATGATAGTATATAAACTGTCAAAAAGAAAACAAGGAGGCGGCAAAAATGATTGGACAAGCAGGCACGCTTGAGTCTAATGACATTTTAATAATTGCAACACTAACAGACACAGGCGGTATTGAAATCGACCTTCAAAGTGAGGTCTATATCCAGTACGCAGACAAGATAACAGAAGTTATTAAAAGATCGTGCGAGGATAAGGGCATAACAAATGCCACAGTTAAGGCGACCGACAGGGGCGCACTTGACAGCACAATCCGTGCAAGGGTATACACCGCAATAGAGAGAGCGAGAGGTTAGGAGAGGTATTATGAAAGTTTTTCGCAGTTTTCTGTTTATGCCGGGCAACAACCCCGGTATGCTTGTAAAGAGCAGACACTATAAGGCCGATGCCATTATATTCGACCTTGAAGATGCAGTAGCCCCAACCGAAAAGGATGCCGCCAGAATAATGGTTGCCGAAACGCTAAAGGCGATAGACTTTGGCGATAAGACAATTATTGTTAGAATAAACCCCGTTAGCATTTGCGGACTGTTAGACCTTGCCGCCGTTATGCCCTCCAAGCCAAAGGCAATACTTGTGCCAAAGGTCGAGTCGGCTGAGCAGGTGCTTGAAATTTCAAGAGAGCTCGACAAGTACGAAGCCGAGGGCGATGAGCCTTGCAGAATTTTTACAATTATAGAGTCTGCTAAGGGTCTTAAAAATGTTGAAGAAATAGCCGAGTCCTGCCCTCGTATGGAAGGCATGTGCCTTGGTGCAGAGGACTTTACAGCCGATATGGGCGCAATAAGAACAAGAGGTTCGAGAGAGATTTTATTTGCACGTTCCAAAATTATAGCCTCCGCTAAAGCCGCAGGTATTCAGGTATTCGACACTCCCTTTGTCGACATAGAGGACAAAGCAGGGCTTATAGACGACTCGACATACGCAAGAGAGCTTGGAATGACAGGCAAGGCATGTATCAACCCCCGTCAGGCAGGGCCTGTAAACGAGGTCTTCTCGCCGTCGCCAAAGCTTATCAGATGGGCAAGCCGTGTTGTGGATGCTTTTGAAGATGCACAGAAAAACAACCTCGGTGTTATTAATTTAGACGGAAAAATGCTTGATCTTCCCATTGTTATACAGGCAGAGAAGATAATGGAGCAGGCAAAGACATACGATTTAATATAGGAGGCCGCAATGAAAAACGCTATAAACCGGGAACTCCCCGAATATATAGAAGGCTACGGCGAGGTTAAACCCTTTATGGGAATACACAAGGTCGAGCCTCAAGGTAGATACCACGGTAAACTTATAAAGCATCACAAGCCGGGTGTGAGCAAGATAAAGAGTGACTTAAAGGAAGTTTTTAAGGCAATCCCCGTAACAGACGGCATGTCCTTTGGCTTTCACCACGCACTTAGAAATGGCGACTATGTTATAAACATGGTGCTCGATGTTGCGGCAGAGCTTGGCATAAAGGACATAAAGGTTGTAACCTCTGCCCTATTCCCAATTCATCTACCGATAGTCGATCACATCAAAAACGGTGTTGTAACAGGGCTTGATATGCCGGGGCTCGAAGGGCCTGTCGGAAAAGAGCTGTCTAAGGGCATACTAAAAAAGCCGATAGTTTTCAGAAGTCACGGCGGCCGCCCTCGTGCTATTTCTTCGGGCGACGTTAAGATAGATGTTGCATTTATCGCCGCACCGACTTCCGATATGTTCGGCAACATAAACGGTACCGAAGGCCCTTCTGCATGTGGTGCACTCGGATATGCTATGACAGACGCAGATTATGCCGACCACGTTGTAGCTGTAACAGACAATCTTGTAGACCGTCCGCTTGACAGGATTTCCATTCGTCAAGATAAAATCGACTACATTGTAAAGGTCGACAAGATAGGAGACCCGAACGGCATTGTGTCGGGCGTTCTAAAGATAACAAAAGACCCCCTCCAGCTACTTATTGCAGAGACAGCCGCAAAGGTCACCGATGCACTCGGCCTTATCAAAGACGGCTACTCCTTCCAAACGGGTGGCGGCGGAGTTTCTCTTGCTTTTGCAGACTTTATTGCAGATATCATGAAGGAGAGAGGCGTTAAGGCAAACTTTGCAATGGGTGGCATAACAGGCCTTATCGTGGACATGCACAAGGAAGGCCTAATAGAGGCAATTTATGACAACCAGTGCTTTGACATTGCGGCAGTCGAGTCCATGAGAGACAATCCAAAGCACTTTGAAGTGTCGGCAAGCATGTATGCAAACCCCTACAACTCGGCTTGCATTGTAAATACACTCGACCAGTGCATTCTAGGCGCACTTGAGATTGACACCGACTTTAACCTAAACGTTCTTACAGGCTCTGACGGTACAATAAGAGCAGGTATAGGCGGCAACCAAGACACGGCGGCAGGCTCGGGTGTTACCATGGTAGTAGCAAACCTTCTAAGAGGCAGACTGCCTGTCGTTGTAGACCGTGTTGCCACTGTATGCACCCCCGGCGAGAGCGTCGACGTTGTTGTAACGGAAGAGGGCGTTGCTGTTAATCCGCTTAGAGTCGACCTAATAGAAAAGCTAACGGCTGCAAAGATTAAGCTTGTAACAATAGAGGATCTAAAAGCGGCGGCGGAAAAGCTTGCCGGCGAGCCCAACAAGGTAAACTTTACAGATCGCATCATAGGTGTTGTCGAGTACAGAGACGGCACGGTTTTAGATGTCATCTACGGTATAGAGGGATAGTATGAACTATTTTCCAAGGGTAATAAACCTAAAGAGCGACTGGGACACAAGGGAAGTTCGAGAGTTTTTGGCGCAGTTTGATTTAACCTACGAGCCAAACGAGGTCGAATACACCCTTTGTTACCTAAAAGACGAGACGATTTACGCAACGGGCTCGATAAAGGACAACATTCTTCGCAACATAGCAGTTAGTGCGACCGAGCAAGGGCAGGGGTTATCCTCTACCCTTATCTCGGCTCTGCTGCAAGAGCAAGGGGCGAGGGGTCGTCACCACAACTTTGTATATACAAAGCCAAAAAATGCCGACATTTTTAAGTCGATGGGCTTTAGCGAGATTGCAAAGGTAGACGGCCATGTATCGCTACTCGAAATGGGCAACAAATCGATAAAAAAATACTGTGATAACCTTGTTTCGCAGTTGCCCGAAGCTGTCGGCACAAGGGCGGCACTCGTCATGAACTGCAACCCATTTACTTTGGGTCACAGAGCCGTTATAGAAAAAGCGGCGGCCGAAAACGACAGCGTTGTTATATTTGTCGTAAGCGAAGATCTATCTGTTTTCCCCTTCGACCTTCGTTTTGAGCTTGTTAAAAAGGGCACTGCTCATCTCGACAATGTTACGGTCGTCGAGGGCGGCAAGTATATAATCTCAGCGGCGACATTCCCAACTTATTTCACGAAAGACTCTGAGGCCGCCATCGCTCAAACGACGCTCGATGCGACTGTATTTGCAAAGCATATAGCGCCCTCTCTTAGCATTACAAAGAGGTATGTCGGCGACGAACCCTTTGATATTGTAACAGCGCAGTACAACAAAGCGCTGTCGGAAGTGCTCCCGACATTCGGAATAGAGGTATCTGTCATGCAAAGAGCAGAGAGCGATATAGGCGTTATAAGTGCAAGCGCAGTTAGAGCGGCTATAAAGGAAGACAGATGGAGTGATATAGAAAAAATGGTACCTGTAACGACATATGAGGCTCTAAGGTCGGATAGATGTGCAGAGATTGTTTTGCGCATAAAAGAAGGCTAAAGCACACGGTTATATATCATTAACATAACGCCGCCCTGTTGGGCGGCGTTATCTTTTGAGAAGATGTAACTCTCTTGCCGTATCGTCACTTGCTTTTTTTGCACTTATTTGACATTTTGTATTCTTCTATTAAAAGGCATCACACTTTATCTTGCAATAGATGTCGAAATATGGTATTATACTATATGAAACTTAGTTTCATAAAACAGAACGCAAGGAGAAAAAAGCATGACTTCAGAAAAGAAAAAACTTCCCTCTAACATCACTCAGCGTATTATTTTATATTGCATCGGTCTGTTTGTTTTAGCAATGGGTGTTACAATTTCCATTAACTCCAACCTCGGTGTATCTCCTACCAACTCACTGCCCTATGTATTAAGCCTCGTTTTAAAAATGGAAATGGCGACGACAGTTATTATTGCATTTAGCACCTACACGCTAATGCAGATATTAATTCTCGGAAAAGAGTTTAAATGGATTAACATTACTCAGATTTTGTTTTCGACAATCTTTGGCTATTTTGTAGATTTTACCAACTTTTTACTCGGTGATTTTCAAATTCCGACATTTGCAGGCCAACTTGTAATGATGGTGGCGAGCATTCTCTTTATAGCGGTCGGCATCTCGCTATATTTAGAGGCAAAACTTGTAAGTATGCCCATGGAAGGGCTTGCGCAGGCAATTACATATAAGCTAAAAAAGGTAACTTTCGGCAATGTTAAAATGAGCGTGGACATAGCAAGTGTTACTATTGCCACTATACTTTCCTTTGCATTTTTAGGCGGACTTAAAGGGGTTGGAATCGGAACGATTATAAGTGCATTTTGTGTTGGCAAGTGTATACCATTTGTAAAAAAGTATACAGAACCAATGACAAGCAAGCTTTATAAAGAGAGCAAGTAACAATAGGTAAACATATCAATCGAGTGGCGAGATTATACCCTCCGATTACAAAAAAGCCCCTTTAAGCCTATCGGTTTAGAGGGGCTTTTCGCATAAATAAAAGCATAATAATATCTGGCTTTTCAGCCTAAACTTTTAGTGGCAGACGCAATATTGTATATTAGCAGACCTGTATGTTATAATAAAATATACAGGTCTGCTGATTATCGGTTGTAAAATACAGATTCGATATATTACTGTCAAATATTAATAGAAAAATTACCGCAATACAACACAATCATATTGGAGGTGCATATTATGAAAAAATTGTTTATACCCCTGCTACTTTCTTTAAGTTTGGTCGCATGTGCCGATAGTAATGCTAAGCCCCTGCCACCCACAGGCGGCGCAGAGGTAGCAGATCATGTAGAGGCTGTGGGCGACACAGAGGTAGCAGATAATGCAGATGCAACAGATAATGCAGACACAACCGATGATGCAGACACAACCGATGATACAGACAAATATGTCACAACTCCTTCTGTGTTCGAAACTATGCCAATAGGAGGAGACCTTGCACAGCACTATCTCGACAATTCCAACGATGAGGAGATATACAATTATTTTGCCAAAGGACTTAATATAGGCACCGGTGCAAACTTTGGTTTTAACGATCCAAACGAGATAACGACCGATGATCTCTTTAGATTTGTCTTGCTCTCTGAACCTGCCGTAGAGCAAGAAATACATAGCAATAAACAAGGGAAATTCCTTTACTTCAAACCAGAGCTTATAGAAAATACCCTTGATAAATACTTAGAAAGCTATGTTTTTATTCCTGAGGAACTACGATTTGCAGACTATAACCCCGAAACCGACACCTTTACCGCAACTGCAACAGGATTCGGGGGTCTAAAAAGTGTCATTACTTTAAATTCCGTCGAAAATATTGGAGATAACAATATTAAGGTCACATTTGACTCTGTCTTTCATGAAACAGAGGATAGCAAAATATACAACACATATATAGTTATTGGCAAGGTCTACGAGGACGGAATAAAATTCATCTCATTCGAAATAGAGTAAAGACTATACATAGTTCCATTCCACAAAACAGCACTGTGCGTCATGCATTTTATGTGTGACATTAGCTTAATGAAATCAGCCGGACAAAAGAAGGATGACTTACCGTCATCCTTCTTTTGTTTTATTTGTAAGAAAAAACCCTGCACATATCGCCGTTAACGGTGCTACGCTGACAAGGCCGAAGCTACCCACCACTGTATCTAATATTTCGCTCGAAACAAACTTATAGTTAAGGATGTTGTCTATCGGCGTGCCTTGCGCCATAAATACCATCAAGAGGGAGATGTATCCGCCCGAGTAGGCAAGCAGTAGTGTTGTTGTCATTGTGCCCATGGCGGCACGGCCTACATTCATGCCGCTCTTTATTGCCTCTATTGCCGAAATGTCGGGTTTTTTGTCTATAACCTCGTTGACAGACGAAGTTATATCGACCGCAAGATCCATAACCGCACCCGACGATCCTATGAATATGCTTGCTATGAATAGTTTTGTTAGATCTAAATTTGGAAAACCGTTGTAAAGAAGCCCTTGCGACCCTTCCAAAACTGCACCGTCTAAAGAGAATAGATCGGTGAAGATAAGCGCCATTAGCATTGTTACAAATGTACCTGTAAGCGACCCTATTGTTGCCGAGAGCATCATTTTATCAAAACCATAGACGAGCGATATTATAATAACCGTTAGAAATGCCGTTATCACAAAGCCGATTATAACGGGGTCGTGACCGTTTAGGCAAGCGGGAATTAGCACCTTCCATATCATTAAAATGGAGATTGCAAAGCTTACAATTGCACGCAGACCTGTTTTTCCTGCCACGAGTATTAGAAATATAAAAAATAGTGCTACAAGTATCATTTCTATGTCTATACGATAGTGGTCGACCATAGAAACGCTCGATATTTCTCCCTCTGCATAACTGATCAAAACAAGGGCTTCGTCCCCCACTTGAAAGATTTTATCCGACTCGACCGAACCTGTAAGCATGTTGTAACCTTGGGCAATCTGCCCTTCAAACATGCCGTCGAGCATTTTAACGGTACAGGTTTGGTCGCCGCTGTGAACAATGCCGACCGTTATAATGTTCTCGTTGTTTACCTCGATAATCTCTGCCCTGCTACGCTCCCTGTCCTCGTATATAACAGCATCTTCGTAGCCTGTCGGCATAACAAATAGAACTGCGAATATAATTATGCTAAAAATAAGTGCAAGGTTTTCTTTTAAAAAAGTTTTCATTTAAAACGACTACTCCTAAGGTTTTTTTACTTGATACAATGCCATACAAAACAGCAAGATAGACTGCCGCTAAGGCAGTCTATCTGCTTTTATGAGGATGAGGAAACATGAAGTGCGGTCTATTCTACATTTAGTAGGTCCGCCATGCTATCGTAAATTGCTGTGTTGTCGTAGAAGCCTTCGAACTTCTCAGATCCTATGCCTACTGCGTATGTTCCGACCGTTACACCTGTGTGCGAGAAGGAAGTGAAGTCGATGCCCGATTTGTTGTTTAGTATCTGCAAGGGAGTAACAGCTAGAGGTTCGTATCCGCCGTAGATAGCAGAGTGCTCGTTCTCGTCGATTGTCTCGCCCTTAACCGATACATTGTATGCTGTCTCGATTTTGTCAATCTCGTAATCTGTTAGCTCGATACCGTTTTCGCCAAGTCCGAAGAACTGCTCGATATCTGCAAGAACTGTGTTAAATGGTGTTTTGTTTTCCTTATACTCTGCAACCATTTCTTCAAACATGTCGTAAGAACCGTCTTGACCTTCAAGTTGAGCTAAGAATGTGTCGTATTCTGTGCCTGCATAACCGATTGTCATACCGCCTGTTTCGTGGTCACCTGTTACTATGATAAGTGTCTCGTCTGGGTGTGCCTCGTAGAACTCGTATGCTTCTGCAATTGCATTGTCAAAGGCAATTGTGTCCATTATCGAGCCCTTAGCATCGTTAGCATGACATGCCCAGTCGATTTTGCCTGCCTCGACCATCATAAAGAATCCATCGTCACCATCAAGCACTTCGATGCCCTTTTCTACATAGTCGGAAAGTGCCCACATGCCGTCTTCTCTGTCGAGCTCGTAAGGTAGTGCACCTTGTGCATCTTCGCCTATAATAATAACCTTGCCATCTTCAGCAGTAATTGCCTCAGCCGCATCTTGATCTTTTAGCACAACTGTGTAACCTGCATCTTCCGCTAAGTCGTAAATGCTTGTGCTCTCGCCACCGTTGTCGTGCTTGTTGATTTCGCCGCCTGCAAAGTAGTCAAAACCGGATTCTACAAGCTCCAAGCCGATGTCGTAGTAGTTGTTTCTCGATTCGTTATGAGCATAAAAAGCAGCAGGTGTTGCATGGTTTATCGTAACGGAAGATACAACACCTATCTTCATATCTGTTTGAGCTTTAATCTGCTCTGCTATTGTTTCATATGCTGTTGTGAGTGTCTCGTTCATGTTGATTGTGCCGCTGTGTGTCTTCATGCCTGTTGCAATAGATGTAGCAGTCGATGCCGAGTCGGGCGCAAAGGAGGTCGAGTCGTATGTTGTTGTGATACCAACCGATGGGAAGTCGAGGTATCCAAGTCTTGTTTCGCTCTTTAGGATATTCTCGCCGCCTTGTAGAGAGGAAACTGCATCTGTGTTTGTTGCATCTAAGTAGTAGTTAGCCATTTGTGTTTGCACGTGTGACAGGCCGTCGCCTATGAAAAGAAATACATATTTAGGAGTGATCTCGCTACCAATGCTTACTGTCTTTGTCTCGCCGTCCCAAGAAACATCTTCGCCCAAAGCTTCTGCTACACCACGAACGGGTAGATATGTAGTTCCGTCGACAATGAATGGGTCAACAGGGTTGCCATTAGCATCTAAAGCAGTCGTTTCTTCGCCATTGATAACAAGTTTGATGTCGCTGTATACAGCACTTAGCGTCTTTGAAAAATCGTCTGCCAATACCCCACTAGATAATACCGATAGCGACAATGTCGCTGCCAAGGCACAGGCAATTTTTCTTTTGTTTAACATAAGTTCCTCCTAAAAATTGTTTTAATGTTTTAAGGTCGTCGTTTCCGATTTCCTCCTGACACAGTATATATCCATACAGCCTTTCTCTCAATCCGATTACGGTAAATCTTGTGTTATGCTTTTGCAAAAAATAACGGCATAAAGTAAAGTTTGGTTTACAAATGCATTTTTGACATTTTTGAAGAATATCATGGTTATGGAAAGTTAGATTTGTTTTTTATGTTGCAACAATTTCTATAAATAGGTAGTAATAATGAAGCAAACAAAATTTGCAATATAATTGTTTTGTCGTTATACATTAGATAAATAGATTAATTTAGTAATATTTTTTTCGATTTAGTTATATATTAAAATTACTAAATCCCCAGTTAATTTTATAAATCGTCCACTGCAATTAATTAAAATATTTATTAAAATTTACTTAGTTTGTCAAATTAACTCATATATTATCCAATATGTAAATAAAAGCTTGCATTTTCCAATAATGTTTGTTATAATTGTCATATGCATACACTACCGTTATATGCATAAAGTTATCTGTCGGTTATATTAAATAATGGGTAACTAAACGAAAAGGAGGAGTTAATATGCAAGAAAAACAGAGAGGTCAATGGGCGTCAAATCTTGGATTTGTACTTGCGGCAGCGGGGTCTGCCGTAGGACTTGGAAACATTTGGAAGTTTCCTTATCTCGCCGGAGCTAATGGAGGAGGAGCCTTTGTTATAATCTATCTGTCGATGATTGTACTGATTGGATTTACCGTTATGCTCGGCGAAATGGCTATCGGCCGTAAGACACAGTTAAGCCCTGTGGAGGCTTACAAGACACTCGATAAGAGGTTTTCCTTTGTCGGTGTAATCGGCGTTATAGTCGGCTTTTGTATTCTGTCTTTTTACAGCGTACTTGGCGGCTGGGTTCTAAACTACATATTAAAGTACGCAACAGGCGGCCTTGCCGCAAGCGAGGCAGAGGCATATTTTGGCGCATTTATTACAAACCCCACAACACCTCTAATCTGGCACGGCGTATTTATGCTACTAACACTTGGCATAGTTCTAAAGGGTATCTCGGGCGGTATTGAAAAGGCAAGTAAATTCATGATGCCTGCACTGCTCGTACTGCTAATGGTCGTAGCATTCCGTTCCGTTACGCTTGATGGCGCAATGGAGGGCATTAAGTTCTACTTAGTTCCCGACTTTAGCAAGGTCGACACATCTGTCGTCGTGGCAGCGCTCGGCCAGGCCTTCTTCTCGCTAAGCCTTGGTATGGGTGCTATTATTACATATGGTAGCTACCTAAGTAAGGACGAGAATTTAGAGAAAAACGCACTTTTAGTTCCCGCTATCGACACATTTGTTGCACTGCTTGCAGGCTTTGCAATCCTTCCCGCCGTTTTTGCATTTGGCTTAGAGCCCGGCGCAGGCCCTGGGCTTATGTTTGTAACGCTACCGGCAGTATTCGATGCAATGCCACTTGGCACAATATTTGGACTACTTTTCTTTGTACTTGTGCTTTTTGCGGCACTTACATCCTCCATTTCGCTTCTTGAAGTTGTCGTTTCCTTTGTTATCGACACATTCAAGATCGAAAGAAAAAAGGCAACATTTGCCATGGCATTCATCATTTTCCTTGTAGGTATCCCCTGCTCGCTTGCAAACGGAGTTATGAGTGATTTCCTAATTATGGACAAAAACTTCTTCGACTTCATGAGCTTCCTTGCAGAAAACGTACTTCTACCGCTTGGTGGATTCCTAATGTGTATCTTCATCGGCTACTTCTGGGGAATCGACAATCTTGCAGAAGAAGTTACATCGGGCGGAAAGTATGCATTTAAGAGCAGAGCTTTCTTTACAATTATGATTAAGTACATAGCTCCAATCGCCATAGGCATTATTTGGCTAAATTCGATAGGAATTTTAACATTCTAATAGGTGCTTATTTCATAAAGTTATAGCATTTCAAAGCCGAGTGTAAAGCTTTACACTCGGCTTTGTTGTTTTTTTCTTTTTAGTATGATATAATTATTTAACATTCTAAATTGAAATGAAAGAAATGATTAAATGAAAAAAATTATACCGCTAATTATTTTACTCCTCCTTGTAGGCTGTGCCGCCGAGCAAGCACCTCTTACCGAAACAAGCAACCTTAGTGAGGAAGTTACTCTTTATGTCTCTGCCGACTTGCATTGGCAGGCGCCGGACTCCTCGCATCGACTGCCATATATAGACGAAGTTTTAGACACATTATTATACGAAACGATCAACGGTGCTCCTTCCGCTCTTATCTTATGTGGAGACCTTGCCAACAGCGGGTGGGAAGAGGAGCATTTAGCAGTTGCCGAACTGCTTAGAGAGGTCGAGGCGGATGGGGTCGAGGTCTTTGTAACTATGGGAAACCACGACATGTATGGCACTACCGACCCTGATCTTATAGAGGAGATATATGCCGAATTCGGTTTTGATGAGGCCACTTCGAAAGATACGAACTCCATGAGCTATCTTGCAAAGCTTACCGATGAAATGTGGCTACTTTCAATAGATACCAACCAATATGGTGACAGAACGAGCGACATGGCAGGGCATGTTTCTAAGGAGAGCCTCGAGTGGATCGAGTCTTGCCTTATCGAGGCCGCCGAACAGGGTGCTACCGTTGTGCCATTTAGTCATCATAACTTGGTGGTCAATTCTATGGACAACATAGGTCAGCACTACAACATAGACACTGGGGACGAGATAAAGAAGCTAATGCTTGAATACAATATCCCCGTATACTTAAGTGGTCACAGGCACGGCTCTTCCGTTCTTCAATTCGAGGGCGACGGCAAAACGGCTTACGAGCTCGTCGTTGACATGCCTGCAAATTATCCCTATCGGTACATGACGCTTGATTTCAAGACAAACGGCAGTATTGATTACAACATACCTCCACTCGATATAGAGGGTTGGGCAAAGGAAATGGGTCGCACCGAGCCTGAGCTTTTGAATTTTGAAGATTTTAGCGAAGATGAGGCATATAACAGAACTTTAAATAACGCCACAAACATTGTCACTGCCATGACAGATGACAAAGAGGAGCAAGAGGAGCTCATTCGATACTTTGTCGACTTCAACTTGACAAACAGGACAAAGACCATGTGGAAGGAATTCGACCGCCTTAAAAACGATCCTGCTCTTGAACTATGGATGAAATACAGCGAAACCAACGTATATGGCAGATGGATGCCGTGGGTATTCCAATACCCGAAAAACGACAACCCAAGGCAGACATTAATTCCAATAATGTAGCTTCGCTTGTTGCGAGTGGAGTTGAGTGCGACTGTTATGCAGTCGCACTTTTTCATGAGTGTATCTTTTATTTGTTTTTGTATATAAAGATAGGAATTAATAAACAATAAATTTTCATGTAGGCAAAAGTTCTTATGTCGAGCATAGCTTGCGCTGAAGGCGGATTATATATTGATGCTCAATCGCTATGCATGTCACCCTTGTCACCACAATTTAAAAGGGCAATGTGAATAATTCACATTGCCCTTTTTATAAGCGCTTTCACGCTGCATAAGCTATAAACTTATAATTAGTTTTGGCCTGCCATCTTAGCAACTTCAGCCGCAAAGTCGTCTTCCTTCTTTGCGATGCCTTCGCCCTTTTCGTAGCGGACAAATGCAGCAATCTTAATGTCGCCGCCCATAGCCTTTGCTGTTTCTTCTACATACTTGGTAACTGTTAGATCTGCGTTCTTAACAAAGACCTGCTCGATTAGGCAGTTTTCTTTGTAGTACTTGCTGATACGACCTGCAACCATCTTCTCTGCGATCGCTTCGGGCTTGCCCTCTGCAATTGCTTGAGCAAAAAGAATCTTTTGCTCTGCCTCGAGTGTTTCGGCAGGGACTTCCTCTTTGCAAAGGAATGCAGGGTTTACAGCGGCGATCTGCATACAGATGTCCTTAGCAAACTCCTTAAAGCCCTCTTTGTCGGCACAATTTGTGTCGAACTTAACCATAACGCCGATACGGCCGCCGCCGTGGATGTATGTCTCAACAGCGCCTTCGTATACTGTGAAACGGCGAACCTTTAGGTTCTCGCCGATTGTTAGAATTTTTTCCTTAAGCATACCGTCAACAGTTAGGTTGTCGTCATACTTTGCTTCGAGCAGTTCTTCTACTGTTGTTGCACCCGATACAATTGCAGCCTTTGCGCAACCTGCAACAAAGTTTTGGAAATCTTCGTTTTTAGCAACAAAGTCTGTCTCGGAGTTAACTTCGACAATAGCACCCTTGCCGCCTTCGACAACTGCCGATACAACGCCTTCAGCCGCTACACGACCGGCCTTCTTAGCTGCTGCTGCAAGGCCCTTTTCACGAAGAAACTCAACAGCCTTCTCCATGTCGCCGCCTGTCTCTGTAAGTGCTTTTTTGCAATCCATCATTCCGCAGCCTGTCTTCTCACGAAGTGTTGCTACGTCTTTAGCTGTAAATGCCACTATTATTGTCCTCCTAAAATATATTCCGTTTTAATTATCTGCCGGCTTCGCTACCGTCTGCATCTTCTGCAAGCTCGAACTGCTCGCCCTGCTTGCCCTCAAGGACAGCATCGGCAATAACGCTCGAAATTAGCTTAACAGCTCTGATAGCATCGTCGTTTCCTGGGATTATATAGTCGATCTCGTCGGGATCGCAGTTTGTGTCTACAATAGCTACAATCGGGATACCAAGGCTACGAGCTTCTGCAATTGCAATGCGCTCCTTGCGTGGGTCAACAACAAATAGTGCCGAAGGTAGCTTTGTCATTGTCTTGATGCCGCCTAGGAACTTCTCTAGCTTCTCGATTTCGCCGTTTAGCTTAATAACTTCCTTCTTAGGTAGAACGTCGAATGTGCCGTCCTCTTCCATCTTGCGAAGTTGTGTTAGACGATCAATTCTCTTTCTGATTGTCTTAAAGTTTGTCATCATGCCGCCAAGCCATCTTGCATTGACGTAGTACATGCCTACACGCTCTGCCTCTTCCTTAATGGAATCCATAGCCTGCTTCTTTGTACCGACAAACAAAATTGTGCCGCCATCTGCTACAACGTCCTTAACGAAGTTGTAAGCATCGTCGATCTTCTTAACTGTCTTCTGAAGGTCGATGATGTAGATGCCGTTACGCTCCGTGAAAATGTATGGAGCCATTTTGGGGTTCCAACGTCTTGTTTGGTGTCCGAAGTGAACACCCGATTCGAGTAGTTGCTTCATTGATACTACTGCCATGATTTTTTCCTCCTAATAGTTTTCCCTCCACCCCAATCATTGCGGCGGCAAACCGTATTATCGGCACCCTGACGCAGCTTATGAGGTGTGTGAAATAATTTTAGCCGTAATTATACAGCCTATCTACTTTACCACATTTTGAGTGTATTTGCAATAGTTATTTTGCATTTTTTTGAAAAATATATACATTTATGCTTTTGAAAAATGTGCTCTGCTATTTTATCTGTCTTCTCTAAAGTAATTTACCCCCAGTTGCTCGGGTATGTGCAGTTTTTTTGTCTTTCTCATAGAGGTAGCGACAAGCACGACTGCCGTCATTAAGAATGGGAGCATATCGAATAGTGCGCTCGGTACTTCTATTATACTTGTTGGGATATAGTATTTCAAAACACGCATCATGCCGAACAAAAAGGAGCCGAATATTGCAAGATTCGGTTTCCATGCGGCAAATATAACAAGTGCCACCGAAATCCATCCAAGGCCGCCTACATTGTCGGAAATCCAAACACCACCATTTATAATCATGGCGCAGTATGCACCACCAATGCCACATATTCCGCCGCCCAGCATAATGTTGATGTACTTGTAAAGCGTTACAGGAATGCCTGCCGCATCGGCAGAGGCAGGATTTTCGCCGATCGCCCTTACCGATAGGCCTGTTTTTGTTTTGTATAGATAGTAGCTTGCCGCAATTGCGATTGCGACCGCTATGTATACAAATGGATTGTAGGAAAATAGTAGCTCTCCAATTACCGGAATGTCAGAAAGTCCTTCTATATGCATGTTGCCTATGGCGGCCGTTACATTTTCGCCAAGCTTTAGCGTGCCGTGTTCCGATACTTCGAGCATATAGACACCGATTAGATTGGCAAGACCTACTCCAAATATCGTAAGGGTAAGCCCCGTTACATTTTGGTTTGCCATGAATGTCACTGTCAAAACAGCATATATAAGGCTTGCCGCAACGCCGCCCAAAAAGGAGGCAATTACCGCCATTAAAAAGCTGTCTGTGCTGTATCCCACCATAAATCCCGCACATGCTCCGATAGACATAATGCCCTCGACACCGAGGTTTAGATGCCCTGCCTTCTCGCATATTATCTCGCCTACCGTACCGAACAAAAGCGGAGTACCTGCCATAACGGCCGCTACTATAAAGTTAATTAAATTATCCATTATTCCCTCTCCCCTCCTACTCTAAAACGGTATCTTACAAAAAATTCGCAACCGAGGACAAAGAACAAAATTATGCCTTGAAGTACATCGGCACTGTTGGAGGAGAGCCCAAATGTCGATTGTACAACACTACTGCCCTTGTTGAGTACGCTAAACAGGAAGGATATAACAAATATCATCTTGGGGTCGAGTTGTGCAAGCCACGCAATTATAATTGCCGTAAATCCAACACCGCCTGCTACCGAGGGGGTAAGCGTTATGTCTGCGCCCGTTGCTTGTATCATGCCGCATATGCCTGCAACAGCACCCGATATAAACATGGTGCGAAGGGTTATCTTCTTTACGTCCATGCCTGCATACCTTGCCGTTTCACTGCTTTCGCCTACGACAGATATTTCGTAGCCCTGCTTCGTATACTTTAGGTAGACAAAGACAGCCACAAGAAGAATTAGGGCAATTATCCACCCAAAGTGAACGCCAAACACCTTATCGAGAGTTGCGTTTTTGTCAAACCTTGCTATCGCTGTATAGCCTTGTAGCTCAGGATCCATCCATGGGCCGTCTCGTAGGAATTTTACCGTGTTTATCGCTATGTAGTTAAGCATTAGAGTAAAAAGTGTTTCGTTTGTGCCGAATTTTGTCTTAAAATATGCAGGCATAAGCCCCCAAAGGCCGCCGCCTACCGCCCCTGCCACTATCATAATGGCAATTAGTAGCCAGTGGTTTAGCCCACTCCAATATAGAGCAAAATATGTCGCAAAGGCCGCACCCATTGTTATTTGTCCCTCTGCGCCTATATTCCAAAATTTCATTTTAAAGGCTATCGTTACAGCAAGCGCAGATATAAGCATGGGCACCATTAGCTTTACAGTGCCTTGAATTGCAATTTCGCTTCTAAATGCACCGCTTATTATAGTCATGTATACCTCGACAGGATTATAGCCGAGCATTGCTATAAAAACGCCGCCCAAACATAGAGATAATATAAAGGCAAATACACGTAGCGCTATGACCTTGCCGCCTGTCAGCTCTGCCCTTTTTAAAATGTGAATCTTTGCACCCTTGTTTTTGTCAATTGTCATGATACCACCTCCTCGTATGGTGTGCCTGTCATCATAAGTCCGACTTGTTCTTTTGTTAAATCTTTTGTGCTCACAAGCCCTGTAACCTTGCCATGACATAGCACAAGAATACGGTCGGAAATTTCCAGTAGCACGTCTAAATCTTCGCCTATAAACATAATGGCAACACCATTTTGCTTTTGCTTGTTTAAAAGATCGTAGACAGTTTTAGAGGAGTTTATGTCGAGCCCTCTAACAGGGTATGCTGTTATTAGTAGATCAGGCTTTGACTCTATCTCTCTGCCGAGCAGTACCTTTTGCACATTACCGCCCGATAGAAGCCTTACAGGCTGGTCTACATTTGGGGTAACAATGGAAAGTCGCTCTACAAGTTCTTCCGCCAAACTCCTTGCAGGCGCTCTGTCTACAAATGCGCCGCTTGCCGCTTTATAGGACTTTAGCAGCATATTGTCAACCATGCCCATGCCCGAAACAAGCCCCATGCCAAGACGATCTTCAGGAACAAAGCTCATGCTTATTCCAAGTTCTATTATCTCGTATGGAGTTTTGCCTATAATGTTCTCTTTTCTGTATAAAGCAGCGCCCTTGCTAGCCTTTAAAAGCCCTGCAATGGCTTCGCAGAGCTCCTTTTGACCGCTGCCAGCAATGCCTGCAACACCCAATATTTCGCCCTTGTTAATATCAAAGGAGGCATCGTCTATTGCCATTGTGCCGTCTGAACGCTCTACCGTTAGGTTTACGACCTTTAGTATAACCTCGACGTCCTTTGGGGTTGGGCGATCTATTTCAAGGCTGACGGGGCGGCCTACCATAAGTTCTGTTAGGCGAGCTTGGTTGGTCGTCGCTGTCTCTACAACGTCTATCGACTTTCCCTTGCGAAGAATTGTAACCCTGTCGCTAACTCCAAGCACTTCGCCCAGCTTATGGGTTATTATTATAACAGCACTGCCACGCTCTTTCATTTTGTGCAAGATGTTAAAGAGCTTTTCTGCCTCTTGTGGAGTCAAAACTGCCGTCGGCTCGTCGAGTATCAGGATTTTTGCTCCCCTGTACAGCACCTTTAAGATTTCGACGGTCTGCTTTTCGCTTACAGACATGTCGGAAACCTTTTTGAACGGGTCTATTTCAAGCCCTGTTTCTTCACATATTTTCTTTATCTTATCCGCAAGAATTTGCGGTTTCATTCTTTTTTCTTTAACACCGAGCACAATATTGTCCATCGCTGTAAAAACTTCTACAAGCTTAAAGTGCTGATGTATCATGCCTATTCCAAGGTCGAGCGCATCTATCGGCGAGTTAATGCTAACTGGAACTCCATCTATTAGAATTTCGCCACCGTCGGGGCTGTATATGCCCGACAACATGTTCATAAGCGTCGTCTTGCCCGAGCCGTTTTCGCCGAGCAGTGCCATTATTTCCCCATTTTTTAGGTTTAAATCTACACCGTCGTTTGCAACGACAGAGCCAAACCTCTTTGTTATTCCTCTACATTCTATGGCAAAGGTACTCATGTTTTCTCCTTTGTCGAAGGCGATATGCCTGTTTTTGTTATTTCTCTTGCTATAACTTCTTACATTTGCTCTGTTTTAATAAAATCTTGCGTTCTCTGTCATGCGCTATTGCCAAAAATTAGTCAAGCCCTTCTTTTTTCGCCTGCTTTAGTAAGCTCGTTAAATCGGCAGGTAGCTCTTTTTCGAGTAGGCACTCGAGATTGCATATTGCTTGCCACTGTGTTTTGTCTACAATAAGCCTAAGTTTCTTTTTGCTTTTATATATCATGTCGCAAAGAACTGCCGCTTCTTTGTCTGTTAACTCTATCTTCATATTTACCTCAATTACGGTTTTTGGCGACCCTCAAAAGAGGGTCGCCAAATGTTATTATTCCGCAACTACGTTCTCGTAGTACCAGTTTACATCCGAATAGTATTCGCTTGTCTTCATCGTTCCGTCGTTTGCCGGAATTTCGCCGTCAAAGACATCCCACTCGCCGTTTGCTATTGCAAGCTGTGCAGCTTCGATTGCCTCTGCTGTACCATCTGCTACAAGCTCCTCTGTTAGAGGCGATATGCCGATAAATCCTTCTGCAAGGCCGCCATAGTAGTTCTCGCCTGTCCATGTGCCGTTAACAGCGTTGTCTATCGCCCACTCGTAGTAGACATCCCAATTCCAGATAGCCGATGTTAAAACAGCTGCAGGTGCGTCTTTGGACATGTCGGAGTTGTAGCCAATGCCCCAAACACGGTTTCTCTCTGCTGCAAGCTGAGGATTAGGTGTGTCGCAGTGCTGAGCGATAACATCACAATCCATGTCTATAAGTGCCTGTGCAGCTTGGGCTTCGCCTTCAGGGGAGAACCAGCTGCTTGTAACCTTAACATGAACTTCCGCATCGGGGTTTACCGAGGCAACGCCCATTGCAAATGCATTTAGTCCGCTTGTAACTTCGCCGTTTTCTGTACCCCAAGCCGCTACATAGCCAACCTTGTTGCTCTCTGTCTTAAGACCTGCCGCAATACCTGTTAGGTAACGAGCTTGATAGATGCGGCCAAAGTAGTTATTGAAGTTTGTGCCGTTCGACTTGTAGCCCGTTGCGTGCGAGAAGATAATTTCAGGATATTCTTCAGCAAGTGCCTCTACATAGTTCATGTAACCCCAGCTCGTTGCGAAGATAATGTCTGCGCCTTCTTCAATGCACTCTAAAAGTGCGTTGTCGATAGCAGTTGCATCGTCGTCTTCAATGTTGTTCTTACGGATAAGTTGGCTCTCGTCAATTCCGAGTGCCTCGATTGCCTTTACAATGCCCTGATCATGTGTATAGGAGTAGCCCGAACCCTCTGCAGGGTCAGAAATGTGGATAACACCAATCTTGATGTCTTCCTTAGCAATTGCGGGAAGTATACCCTCGACAGTGTCGCCACCCTCGACAGTGTCGCCGGTTCCCTCGTCAGTCGATGCACAGCCTGCAAATAGTGCAAGCATCATGCATAGTGATAGTAGCAGTGCTAAATACTTTCTCATCTCTTCCTCCAAAAATTTAATTTTCTATTCAAAAGACAGCAATGGCCGTCACTTTGACAAACAACAAAGGTCCTAAACAAACTGAACCTTGCCGCCCTCCATAGAGGCAATACGAGCGAGCGACTCGACTCTAATTCCCCTATTTCTAAGCAAATCGCCCCCCTCTTGGAAGGCCTTTTCTATAATAATGCCAATTCCGCAAAGCTCTGCGCCCGACTGTTCCACTATGTCTACAAGTGCATATGCCGCATTTCCCCTTGCGAGGAAATCATCTATTATAAGCACCTTGTCGTCCTGATTTAAAAACTGCTTTGCCACAACTATGTCGTATGTAGTGCCATGTGTGAAAGATTCGGCCTTAGACCTGTATACACCACCGGGGATATTGCTCGTCTTGTGCTTTTTGGCAAAAACGGCATTGCAAAAAAAATGCTGCGCAGCTAAACATGCTACTCCTATCCCCGAAGCTTCGATAGTTAGTATCTTGTTTACCCCGCAGTCCTTAAAAAGTCGTGCAAACTCCTTGCCCATCTCGTTAAATAGCTCTATGTCCATGCAGTGATTTAGGAAGCTATCTACTCTTAAAATATTTCCACTTAGCACTATGCCATCCGCATTGATGCGCTCTTTTAGTAAATTCATGTTAAAATCACCACCGTCTATTTCTTAGTCACTTCACTATTTTACAATATTCGTCACAAAATTGCAACAATTGATTAAAGGATTTTTTAACTAAAACATAGATGTTTTTTTACTATCAACACATATAAAATACACAAATTTGTACCAAAAACTTAACACTTTATTGAAAAAACCTTAACAAAGCATACATCCATTTTGACCAAACAAGTATATAATATATATAAGATAGAGCCTCCACACCTAAACAGAAAGGACAAGCTATGAAAAAAGTTATAAGATTTAGGCTGGTTTTATCTGTTCTGCTAATCATGTTCACGATGCTACTGCCCTCCAGCTTTATGGTGCGTAGCGAAGTTGAAATTACAAGAACGGCCTATGGCTATATGTACAGTCACAACACATTTTTTAAAGATATAACAATATTTGCCGACAGGGCAAGCGGCAGGGCAGCTATTTCGATTTCATATGCTCATATGCCAAACAGGCATTACGAATGGATATTAAATGAATACCCTTCACAGCAAATGGGTTTTGACACTTCGTACTGGCAAGGCATAATTAACTATGCCGAAAGCAGCCCACAACTTGCCAAGGTCGGCTATGGCAGGTCGTCTCATGTAAATCAGGTATATATAGACATGATTATATTAACGCTGATAGTTATAGTATTTATCCTGTTTTTCCTAATCCCGATGCAAAGGGTGCATCGGGCGCATAGAACGGCAAAATTTCAGCGATTTAGACCAAATGTTCAATAAAAGAGCCACCGTTGGTGGCTCTTTTTGTGTGCCTTTTACATGAACAAACAAAGCTATGATGAGGCATAGGTTTCTCATGTTTTTCGATAGTTGCAATATATCATGAGATTTTCAAAAACTATTTATGAAGATATTAATTAATTGCATTTTCATTGATAATATGTTATAATTATAAAAAACTATTGTTTGCTTATCGGAGGGCAAAGCTATGTCGATTCGCTTTTATGATTTTTTAAATAGTATGCTTATAGTTGCTCTCTATATTTCAATTCTTATTGACGATATTTTTAATAATTTTTTCCGATGGGATAACCGTATTGTATTTTGCATTTTAACTTTGGTAATTTTTCGGTCCGGACTTAGAGAATATATCAATCGAAAGAAAAACAATCTTGCAAGCGAGGATATATACGACTCTGCGCATAATGCTAAAAAGTATAGTCTAAAAATGCTAATGTATTCCCTATTGAGTTTTATACCGCTCTCGCTATTTTTGTTATACAGTAGCTTTTTAACAAGATTATCATTTTATGTTATATTAGTTGGAGGTCTTGTTAACCTGTGTTTAGGAGTTAAAACATATAAAAGGTATAAAATACTCAAAAAAAGTGATGCGTACACTTTCAAACAATAGCAGGACTTGAGATATATCTCTATCCAAATAAGGTAAGATATTTGGACGGTTCAAGCTACTATTTTAACTACACAGCACAAGCAGAAGATGTGCATTTAGACTTTTTTAGACTAGGTCAAAGAGATTGAACATAGCGAAATTGTTTTGTTTGGGGAGTTAGATGTGATTAAGTGTATAGTCCAAAATTCAGATTATCTATATGGTATCTTTTTCTATATTGCACTTCTCTATGACGATATTCATCAGAACCATATTGGTTTCATCTTGAAGTTGATAATAGTTTTAGCTTTGATTCGTAGTATTTTACTTTTCTACCGAAAGGTTGTTATATCTAACAAGAGCACATCAGATTGCACGTTTTTTAGATCGTTAAACTATGTTAAAGAGTATACGACCAGGCTTTTCACGTCTTGTATTAGCACTATCTTGCTTTTGTTACTGGTCATTGGAGCAAACTTGAACTTTAACTACAATTACTGTGTTACTTTCACAGTTGTATTATCTTTTGCATTGTACTATTTGTTTTATGGTATTATAATGTTAGCACAGTATTTCAAGCTGATGAAGGAGCAAGATTGTCAGTAAACCAAAAAGGGTAGCCCCACGGCTACCCTTTTTACTGCTATTCTACGCCTTCCCCGAACAGCCTAGCACATTTCTTAGCTTATGCGCCACAACTTCCTTTATCGCACTTCTTGCCGGTGACAGATATTGTCTTGGGTCGAAGTGAGTTGGGTTTTCAAACAGATGCTTTCTGACCGATGCCGTCATTGCAAGGCGGAGGTCGGAGTCTATGTTTATTTTGCAGACAGCCATAGATGCCGCCTGTCTAAGCATATCCTCGGGAACACCAATTGCGCCGCCCATCTGGCCGCCGTTTTCGTTTACTATTTTAACATATTCCTGCATAACGGAAGATGCGCCGTGAAGGACTATCGGGAAACCTGGTAGTCTCTTACCGACCTCCTCCAAAATGTCAAATCTAAGCTGCGGCTTTGTCCCCGGTTTAAACTTAAATGCGCCGTGGCTCGTTCCTATTGCAATTGCAAGGGAATCAACCCCTGTGCGCTCTACAAATTCCTCTACCTCGGCAGGGTCTGTGTAGGAGGAGTCTGCCTCCGATACATTGACATCGTCCTCAACACCTGCAAGGCGGCCGAGCTCTCCCTCGACCATAACGCCCCTTGCGTGGGCATAGTCGACGACCTCTTTTGTTAGGCGAACATTTTCCTCGAAGGAGTGGTGCGAGCCGTCTATCATAACGGAGGTAAAGCCGCCGTCTATGCAGGACTTGCATATTTCAAAGCTGTCGCCATGGTCGAGATGAAGTGCAATGGGGAGGCCCGTGTCCTCTATTGCGGCCTCGACCAGTTTCATTAAGTAGGTGTGCTTGGCATACTTCCTTGCCCCTGCCGACACTTGCAAAATCAGCGGTGCGCCCTCCTCTTTTGCGGCTTCTGTGATGCCCTGCACAATCTCCATGTTGTTTACATTAAATGCGCCGATGGCATAGCCCCCCTCATAGGCGGCTTTGAACATATCCATAGGTGTAACAAGTGGCATAATGCGGCACTCCTTTCGAAATTAAGTTTACGGCATAAACCGTTAACTATATTTTACAATGTTTAAGTTGATTTTGCAAGGGAAATTATGTCGGCATTTAGCTCTTTTGCATCTCGCAAATCGTGTGTGACAATTACAGTCGTGCGGCCACTAATATTCTCTGCCAGATACTCCAAAACTTCCCCTCTAAGTGCCTCGTCGAGCCCTTTAAATGGCTCGTCTAAAAATAGTGTGTCACACTTTGACATAACAGCCCTAACAAGTGCCACCCTGCGGCGCATACCGCCCGACAGCTCCTTTACAGGCTTTGTTATATCCTCACCCATAAGCCCGACCTTTGCAAGGTGCTCTTTTATGCTACTTGAAGCCCCGACAAGGCGGATATTTGCAATGGCAGATGCCGCCTCGCACAGTCTGTCCTCTTGGAATACTACACCGTAGGGCGGTGCTATGCCGCTAAAACTGCCGCTATCAGCCCGATCAAGCCCCATAAGAATTCTAATTAGCGTTGTTTTACCCTCGCCCGAGGGGCCCATAATGCATGTTATACCGCCCGACTTTATTTCGGCAGAAAAATCCTTTAACACGACCTTTTCGCCGAAGGATTTGCATAGCTGCTCTATTCTCATTGACAAATCCCCCTGTCGGACATATTTTTAATGCTATCTATAATCTTAACAACGACCTTTTCGATTATGGCAGATAGCACAATAACAACGAGCGTCCATGCAAACAGCTCGCCCGTCGAGAGATATATCTTTGCCTGATAGAGCCGCTCTCCGATAGTGCCCGACGGCAGGCCTATTACCTCTGCCGCAACGCCCGATTTCCAGCACATGCCAAGCGCTACCTTAGCGGCAGTAGCAAGGGAGGGCAGAATTTGCGGCATGTAGACATAGAGCACTCTATGAGCTTTTTTAATGTTAAAGACACGTGCCATCTCGACAAGGCTAAAATCGACACTCGCTATGCCTTGCGACATGCCTGCATATATTATGGGAAAACCCATTATAAAGGCGATAAATACAGCAAGCCCCGACGAGCCCACCCAAAGTAGCGCAAGAATTGTAAAGGATGCGACAGGCGTTGCACGCATGGCCGATGTGATTGGGTGAAGTAGCGAGCTTATTATTTGGTTTTTCGACATGTAGCCAAGAGCTATGCCTAAAATTAAAGCGGCAGTGTATCCTGCCATTATACGTGTTGTCGAGGTTAGAACGCTCTGCCAAAAACTTGCCGTTACCGCAAGCCTAAAAAGCGTTGCCACGACCTCTAAAGGCGAGACGAGCAACACTGAATTTGAGATAAAAAAGGCCGCCGCCTGCCAGACTATCAGCCAAAAGCAGACGGCGGCAACCTTAATTACCAGTTCTTTACTTGTTGTAGTAGAACGCTTCATCGGGCATTGCCCCTCCGACAGCTGCGGGATTTTGCTCATGCAGTGCATTTAGGTAGCCTTCAAGCTTTTCCTGCATTTCCGCACCTGTTATCATTGTAATATTGCAGTATGGTAGAGCCACCTTTGCAATGGGCTCGGGTACAATATCGTATCCGCCTATTAGGGCTGCTGTACCGTCCGGATCTGTTACCGTCATGTCGACAGATGCTGTGTAGTCCTCCATAAACTCATCAAATGCAGCCTTGTTTTCTGCAAGGAAGTCTGTGTTAACAACAACAACTCCTGTTACTATTGTGCTACCGTCTGTCGCAACAGCTTCCCACTCCTCTGTTAGATCAAGGGCTATTCTTGCATTTTCGTTGCTTGCAAGAACTGTCGATACAAAGGGCTGTGGTAGCATTGCCACCATATCAGGGCCTGTTAGAGAGGCTGCAACCTCTGCCGCTTCCGACTTAAACTCTATTGTTAGATCGGTCGCAGGGTCTATGCCATTGTTTGACAAAACATAGTTTAAAGAATACTCTGGAGTCGTGCCTTTACCTGTTGTGTAGACAGTTTTTCCAACAAGGTCTTGTATTGTATTTATACTGTCGCCTGTATCTACAACATATAAAACGCCAAGTGTATTTATACCTGCTACCTGAATATTAACTTCGGGCTTTTGGTATAGAGTGGCTGCAAGGTTGCTCGGGATAAGAGCCACATCTACTGCGCCTGTTGCAATAAGGCCTGTAATCTCGTCTGCTTTGCCGTACATTGTAACATTGTAGTCGTGACGAGTCTCGCCGGCTTCCATGTCGCTCATTAGGTTAACAAGTCCCATTGTTGTAGGGCCTTTTAGCGATGCTATATTAAAAGCGGTGCGAGGTGTTTCTACAACTTCGTCTTGTCCATCGTCTGTCGGTGGTGTTTCCTCTGTTCCGCCCTGCTCTGTTCCTTGGTTTGGATCTTCTACCACAGGTGGATCTTCTGTGCTTGCACATCCTACGAAAACAAGCATTAAAATAAGTATCATTGCAAGTAGTTTCTTCATTTTCTCTCTCCTTTATTTGAATATTTGTCATAATTATAACATAGCTAATGCAAGATGTAAAGGGAGTAGAATGAAATTCATACTAATATTATATGATTATATTTTAGTGGTGAAAATGTGACAGTTACACATTAATCTCACTCGATATACCGCTCTTAAGCCACGGTTTTATGCTTGGAGTTAGTAGTTCATTTACAAATTCTTCCACCTGACTTGGGCATCTGCCTATGTATAGCATTGGGTCGAGTAGCTCCTTTGCACGTTCGGGAGTTAGCCCAAACTCACTGTCGCCGCAAATGCGTTCCATTAGGTCGTTGTCCTTGCCCTCTACCTTTACAACAGCGCCTGCCGCTTGGGAGTGAACACGGATTTTCTCGTGAAGTTCTTGTCTGTCGCCGCCACGCTTTACACATTCCATAAGAATGTTCTCGGTAGCCATAAAGGGGAGTTCCGCCATAAGTCTGCGCTCTACAACGCCCTCGTATACAACAAGACCCGACACTATGTTTAAATACAAAGTTAAAACGGCATCTATGCCGAGGAAGCACTCGGGGATAGCTATTCTACGGTTTGCCGAGTCGTCGAGCGTTCTCTCGAACCACTGTGTCGAGGCTGTAAGGGCCGGATTTTGTGCCGCCGTTATAACATATCTTGCAAGCGAGCCTATACGCTCAGAGCGCATGGGGTTTCTCTTGTACGCCATGGCCGACGATCCGATTTGTCCTTTTTCAAATGGTTCTTCCATCTCTTTAAAGTTTTGCAGTAGGCGCATGTCGTTCGAAAACTTCGAGGCCGACTGAGCAATTCCCGACAGGCAGTCGAGCACCATTGCATCTACCTTGCGAGAATATGTCTGCCCCGACACGGGCACTACCTTATCAAATCCCATTTCCTCGGCAATAAGGCGCTCGAGCTCTTTTATCTTGAAATCATCCCCTTCAAAAAGCTCTACAAAGCTTGCTTGCGAGCCTGTTGTGCCTTTAGATCCGAGCAGTGCAAGGGTATCTATTCTGTGGTTTATTTCCTCTAAATCGAGAAGTAGCTCGTTTGCCCAAAGTGTGGCACGCTTTCCGACCGTCGTGGGCTGTGCCGGTTGCAGATGTGTATATGCAAGGGCAGGCGCACTGCGATGCTCCATTGCAAACTGCCCGAGTTTTTCTATAACGGCGCAGAGCTTTGCTCTAACGAGCTTTAGCCCTTCACGCATTAGTATTACATCTGTGTTGTCGCCGACATAGCACGAGGTTGCACCGAGGTGGATAATGCCTGCCGCTTTAGGTGCGCATTTGCCGTAGACCCTAACATGAGCCATAACATCGTGTCTTGTTATGCGCTCCTCTGCGGCAGCGTCCTCCATGTCTATATCGTATATGTGCGCCTCGAGCTCCTCGACTTGTTCCTCTGTAACGGGGAGACCGAGCTTCATTTCAGCTCTTGCAAGGGCAATCCACAGTTTTCTCCACATGGAAAACTTTGTGTGCTCCGAAAAGAGCTCCCTCATCTCGGTCGAGGCATATCTGCTACAAAGGGGCGAGCGATATTCGCTGTACATATCTTTCATATTGTCAACTCCTATTTAATCTCGGTAAATGGCTCTCTGCCATACGATCTTGCCGCACCTATTGCAGTTGCAAAGCGTGCGCTGTCGGGAATTATAAAGTTTACGCCAAACATTGCCGAAAGTGATTTAAAGGTCTGCTCTGCCACTTTAAACTCGGCAAGGCTTCCTGTTAGCACTATATCTTTACCGCTAACGCTTCTCGCCGCAAAGACAGCCATAACGCCTATTGTTTGGTATACCATGTTAAATATACCAAGAGCAATGTCGCTCTGTGTCGCAAGTTCAGAGACCTTGCCAAAGTTCGATGCCGTAGCTGTCGGCGGCAGATTGGAGACCGCTTTTTTTGTAATGTCGCTAATTGTAAGGTCTACATTATTCAAGTTTCCGCTCTCGGCAAGTTTAATTATGTTGTTAACGTCCCTTATGTTAAGCATAGTGCTCGACATGCCGAGCAGTGCGCCACCGCCAACACCTGTGCCGCCAAGGTGGGTTACCGTGCTGTTTGTAGCGTGGATAAAGGCAGTGCCTGTCCCCATGCTTACGATAACGCCCTCCTCTATTCCCGTTAGCCAAAGCCCGCCTCTGCCTGTGCAATAAAACTCGTCTACCGCAAGTGTCGGAATGCCGAATATCGGACTTTTTATGCCCGACGAGCCAACACCTGTAACTACTATATGTCCAACCTCCGAAAGTGCTATATCGTTTTCCGATAAAAACTTTCCGAGTGCACCGTAGATAGATGCAATTGGGTCGTTTGCCTTAACTTGCAGGCAACCTATTATCTCGTCGCCGCACATACCGGCAATCTTTGTTATAGATCCGCCAACGTCTATTCCTATTATAAATTCCATTTTAACCTCCTGTAAACATGCCGATTATGGCAAGTAGCACACCTGTAAATCCTTCGCCGCCAAGAAGTCCTGCCGCTATAAGGCTGCCCGAATCGCCTTCTGTTGTTTTGCCTTTTTTGATTTTGTCTACTATAAAACGTATAAATCCGCCGATAAATACAATTGAAGAAATCTCGAAAGAAAGGTATATGCCGAGCCCCAGCGTCATAACAGGGAACTTAAAGAGATAAAGTGCCGCCCCAAGTACGAGCGCCGTAAAGAATACCACGGGATTATCTATGCCGCCCACCATTTGCGTTACGGCAAATGCCTGACCTGCCGACAGTCCGTACTCTGCGCCGACTCCGCCAAACTGCGATATTATTGCAAGCATTGCAAAGACAGCCGTTACCCCTCCGACAAGTCCGCCTACCGCCTGTGTCACAAGCTGACCTGCCGGATTTGTGCCGAGTTCTTGGCCTGCTTTGTAGTCGTTTAGCATGTCACCTGCAAAACCGCAGGAAACAGCGACGATTGCAGTAATGAAAAAGCTTGAAACAATGTCGGGCTCTGCAAAAATTCTAACTGCAAGCAGTGCCATAATTCCGAAAATCTCCATCGGGTTTATGCCTGTCTGACCTGTAATTGTTGCGCTCATGGCAGAGGCTAAGAATGTTAGCACTATTACTACGGCCGCTACAACAGGGTCTAAATCCGCAAGAATTGTGAATATATAAGAGAGCACAACGGCAAGCATTCCGAACAGTCTGCTACCCATGCCCTTTGCTCTGCCTTCCGAGCGTTTAAAGTCCATTCGAGAGCGTAAAAAGTCTATAAATACGCCAACACCGACGCCTACCATAAGCCCAAGCCCCAGTGCATTTTTTATGCTTACTGCCGCCGCCGCATCGGCAAATAGTCCGCTCGATACTCCGATCGGTATTAAAAGCATATAGGCAAAGACAGAGCCTGCAAACCACACTCCCGTAAAGAGAGGGCCTATTGTGTAGCCGATACCTACCGCCATGGGGGATAGCCACACGCCTATATACATATTTTTTGCGTATAGCGTTGCACTTGTCCAAGCGGCAGGGATTAGCATTAGTTTGTCTCTTGCGTAGGTAAAAGCGGCCGAAACTATCATTGCGCCGTACAGATAGACCGAGTTAAGGCCGCCTGCCTCCCCTGCGAGTAGTGTTTTGGATGCCGCCTGCCCTATCGGGTAGGGGAGCTTTTCCTTTACGACAAAGCGGTATCTCGTCATGTATGTAAGTAGCATACCGAGCGTTACGCCTGCAAGCGTTATAAATAGCATTTTTGGCGCTTTAGCAAGTAGATCTCCGCTTGCACTCCACGTCCCCGTTATAAATAATCCGGGCAGTGTAAAGGCAAGGCCTCCCGCCACCATAGCGCCTGCCGACATGCCGGTAGATGCCATATTTATCTCTCTTAAATTTGTCTTGCCCAGCGCTTTTAATATAGACATAGATAGCACCGCTACAAAAACAGTAGGCCACGGCAAGGCGCTTATTTTAAGCGCTGCATACATAGAACTTGCCGTTATAAGCATCGAACCAAGAGCGGCGAGCACTATTGCTCTAACCGATAGATCGGGCACTCCGAAAAGCCCACCGACCGCTTGCTCGTTTTGTTCTTCTTGGTTAATGCTTAAATTGTTATCATTTTCCATTCTGTTCTCCTTTAAATATCTACCGCAAAGGCGGAAGCCCCCTTTTGCGAGCATCCGCCTTTTAAAAATTCTGTTTTATATTGCGATAATATTCATTTTCTATAACTATTATCCCTTTGACTAACATAAAATTTAAGCTATATTAGAACTCTGCCTTACCAACCGTTCTTGGGAAGGGTAGCACGTCTCTAATGTTGCCGACACCTGTCATGTACATGAGCAGTCTCTCAAAGCCAAGACCGTAACCTGCGTGCTTTGTGCCGCCGTACTTTCTAAGCTCGATGTACCACCAGTAGTCTTCACGGTTTAGCTTAAAGTCTGCAATGCGCTTTTCGAGAACATCAAGTCTCTCCTCACGCTGACTGCCGCCTATAATCTCGCCAACACCTGGGACGAGTAGATCCATAGCCGCAACAGTCTTGCCGTCGTCGTTTAGGCGCATGTAGAAGGATTTTATCTCCTGCGGATAGTTTATTACAAATACAGGGCACTTAAATATTTGCTCTGTTAAGAACCGCTCGTGCTCTGTTTGCAAATCGCATCCCCAGAAAACAGGATACTCAAACTTGTCCTTGTGCTGTTCGAGCATTTCCACTGCCTCTGTGTATGTGCATACTTTAAACTCGGCATTGACAAGGGCTGTAAGTCTCTCAACGAGGCCTTTGTCGTAGTGCTCGTTGAAGAATGCCATCTCGTCGGGGCATTTTTCCATTACGTCTTTTAGGATATACTTAATCATGCGCTCTGCAAGTGCCATGTTGTCGTTTAGGTCGGCAAATGCGATTTCGGGCTCGTTCATCCAGAACTCCGCCGCATGACGTGCTGTGTTTGAGTTTTCCGCACGGAATGTGGGGCCAAATGTGTATACCTTGCCAAATGCAAGGGCAAAGCACTCTGCTTCGAGCTGACCGGATACGGTAAGATTGCTCTCTTTTCCAAAGAAGTCCTGCGACGGATCTACCTTGCCGTCCTCACCCTTTGGAAGATCGTTTAGGTCCATTGTTGTAACTCTAAACATCTCGCCTGCACCCTCACAGTCAGATCCTGTGATGATGGGAGTGTTAACATAGACAAAGCCTTCGCCCTGATAGAAGTCGTGAAGCGCTTTTGCCGCAACAGAGCGCACTCTGAATACTGCTGAGAATGTGTTTGTTCTCATACGAAGGTGAGCAATCTCACGCAAAAACTCAAGCGTATGGCGCTTTTTCTGCAGAGGATAATCGGGAGTCGACTCTCCTTCTACAACAACAGAGGTGGCGACAATCTCGAAGGGCTGTTTTGCATCGGGAGTCAGCTTAACATTTCCCTCTATAACAAATGCAGCACCTACATTTTGCTTAACTATGTCTTTATAATTATTAAGGCTCTCTGCCTCCAAAACGACCTGTACGCTCCTAAAAGAGCTACCGTCGTTAAGTTCGATAAAACCAAATGCCTTCGAGTCTCTAATCGTGCGAGCCCAACCGCAGACTACAACACTCTTGCCGTCAAACGACGAGGGGTCTTTAACAAGGTTAACTATCTCCAGTCTTTTCATAGTACCCATCCTTTCGAAATCTTGTGTTTTAGTCCATATATGTTGATAATATGGCTAAAACATCATTTAAAATAGTATAGCACAATAAATGCAAGATTAAAAGAAAAATTTTTCAAAAATTTGCTCAACTTTTGTCATGCTTGCAGCTTGTTTTGTATATACAGCTACCAATTAGTAATGTGGTTTTATAAAAAAATGTCTATATACTTTTTTACGGCCGTACAGAGGGCAAAGCTTCGCTTTGCCCTCTGTACGGCCGTGGGGGGGGGGGGGGGGGGGGGGGGGGGGGGGGGGGGGGCGCCCCCCCCCCCCCCC
>CAYJFK010000008.1:0-60038 GCA_964369475.1 uncultured Oscillospiraceae bacterium
TGCCCCCTCGCCGCTCCCCCTCCTTCCGAAGGGGCTTGATTTTAGGTTTTTCCCCCCCTCCTCTTGTACCGACCGAACGGTCGGTGGCTCTGCCTATTAAAACGAGCGTTCTTTAAAATTCATTGCCCTCATTGCATTTAATATTGCAAGTACAGCTACACCTACATCGGCAAATATAGCCTCCCAAAGAGATGACAGACCGCCCGTTGCAAGTAGTAGAACTACTCCCTTTACAATAAACGCAAAAGCTATGTTTTGCTTTACAATCTGCATTGTCTTTTTGGAAATTTCTATCGCCGTTACGACCTTAGAGGGAGCATCTTGCATTATTACAATGTCTGCCGCCTCTATCGCCGCCTGCGAGCCCATGCCGCCCATTGCTATGCCGACATCCGCACGAGCAAGTACAGGTGCATCGTTTATTCCGTCGCCTACATAGACAAGCTTGCGCTTTTCCTTAACCGCTTCAAGCTCTTTTTCAGCGGCCTCTACCTTGTCTGTCGGTAATAGTTCGGAGTATACATAGTCAAGACCGAGCTCTTTTCCAACAGCTTGCGCTGTTATATCCTTATCGCCTGTAAGCATTATTGTCTTCTCTATGCCGATACGCTTTAGCTCGGCTATTGCAGCGGCAGAATCTTCCTTTATTTCGTCGGCAACAATTATGTAGCCAAGATATTTCTCGCCTTTTGCTATGTGAACTATGCTACCTGTCGTCTCTACTTGGGCAGCCTTTATGCCAAACTTATCCATAAGGCGATGGTTTCCCGCATATATCTTCTCGCCGCCATAGACAACGCTAAGACCGTGCCCTGCTATTTCCTCCGCTCGTTCCACATGCTCTAAATCGACAGCCTTCCCATATGCCTGAGTGATCGACTTTGCAATGGGGTGGGTCGATGTGCTCTCGGCAATTGCGGCAATTTCCAGAAGTTCATCTTCGCTAATTCCGACAGGCATAACGCTCTTGACTTCAAACGTGCCCTTTGTTAGAGTTCCTGTTTTATCGAAAATAACGACATCCGCCTTTGAAAGTGCTTCTAAATAGTTGCTACCCTTTACAAGGATACCCTTCTTAGCCGCACCTCCGATTCCGCCGAAAAAGCCGAGAGGGATTGATATTACAAGGGCACAGGGGCAGGATATAACGAGAAATTGCAGTGCTCTGTATGTCGTGTCGGCAAGCTCTGCCATGCCTAAAATCGGCGGTACTACTGCAAGAAGTACCGCAGCTATTACGACACCGGGGGTGTAATAGCGCGCAAAGCTTGTTATAAATTTTTCCGACTTCGACTTCTTGGAGGTGGCATTTTCCACAAGGTCTAAAATCTTTGCTACCGTAGAGTCTGTGTAGTGCTTTGTTACCTTAATTGTTACAAGACCGTTAATGCTGATACAGCCGGACAGCACCTCGTCGCCAGCATTTACATCGAGTGGCAGTGATTCGCCTGTAAGTGCTTTTGTGTCAATGGCGCCTGTGCCCTCCATTATAATGCCGTCGAGAGGAATTTTCTCTCCCGGCTTTACAACAATAATCTCGCCCACTTCGACCTGCTCAGGCTCTACCCTTTCAAATGTGTCTCCCCTTAAAACATTTGCAAATTCAGGGCGAATTTGCATTAGCTCAGATATAGATTCTCTAGATTTACCAACGGCATGTGTTTGGAAGGCCTCGCCTATTTGATAGAAAAGCATAACGACGACAGCTTCTGCCGACTCGCCTATTATAAAAGCACCGACCGTTGCAATACTCATTAAAAAGTTCTCGTCGAAGACATTTCCCGACAGTATGTTTTGAAATGCCGAAAAGAGAACATCTCCGCCAATAATTAAGTATCCCGCAAAAATGAAAAGTAGTGCAATTATTTCGGACAGTCCTCCAAAAAGCCCTATGGCGGCAAGTACACCACCCAGCGCTACCTTGACAGATATTGTTTTGACCGACATATTAAATCTCCTTAGGCATTACATCTTTTTCGATTTTTGAAACTATGGAAGTAATTTCATCTGTTAACTCACTACCGGTAATCTCTGTTTCAAGCGATATTTTCTGCATCATAAAATTTAAGCTAACATCGCTTACACCCTTGATTTTAGCAACTTTTCTTTCTATTTTTGCCGCACAGTTTGCACAGCATAGCCCCTCTAATTTGTATGTTCTTGTCATAATAAATCCCTCTTTCTTATTTTCATTCTTTTATATGTTCATGACCCTGTGTTAGTATGCTCTTGATGTGCTCATCATCGAGACTGTAAAATGCTGACCTTCCGCTCTTTCTGTATTTTACAAGTCTATTTGCTTTAAGTGTTTTTAGCTGGTGCGAAACAGCAGACTGACTCATTCCGAGTACAGTTGCCAAGTCGTGCACACATAGTTCAGCCTCTCCGAGTAGATAAAGAATTTTTATTCTGGTACTATCGCCAAACATTTTGAAAAAATCGGCAATTTGAAATAGCGCAACATCGGGGGGAATAGAAGTTTTCAGTCCCTCTACATGTTCTTGATCGAGATGCAACAGTTCACACGACATCTCGTTGTTGTTATCTTGCATGTGTCACCTCCTTATATATGAACAAGTATTCATATGTTCATACGTATTGTACATCGTTATATCCTACTTGTCAAGGGGGTAATGTAAAAAATAAAAATAAATTGTTTTTTATGGCTCGTTAAGGTATACTTATAATATGAAATAATAGGCTTAGGGGGTACTCTTTATGACGATCTTTAAAGTGACAAAACTTTTTGGTACCTACGATGTGACAATAGATATATCGGAGGATACAGTTATACTTCTCGGCGAGAACGGCATGGGTAAAACCACTCTCCTAAAAATGCTACGGCACATTGCCTCGGGGGATTTTTATGCCCTAACACGCTTTCCCTTTGACAAGATAACGCTACGTGGAGAAGGAAAGAAAGTCGACATAAAGTATACTGATTTATTCCCTGAGCGTCAGGCCTTTTTGCGCTTTGCTTTAAAAGAAGGTAATGTCGATGCGGCTGTACTTGAGGCCATTAAGCTATCAGGGCAAGAAGCGCCCTCGGGTGATGTGGCCGAGGATGATTGGCGCAATTTCTTATCTGCAACATTGACCGGAATAGAGGAGGTCGAGTATTGCAGTCGACTTGCTGATATATATAGAAATACAGGCGAGAGCGGATATATGTTGATGCATGAAAAGCAGCAGACAGACAAGCTAAAGGCTAAGCTGGATAAGCTTCTTTTTGAAGGCATGTTTTTGCTCTCCCCTATTTGCCGCAAGAATAGAGGAGGCGTTTTATCGGCTAAAATAGCCGATATTTTGGGGTTTTCTCCCACTTCATCAACGGGTTACGGCACATCGCTCTATGTTTCGCTCGTTAAGGCGATACACTTTAGCGCCGCAGGTGGTGTTAAGCTCGATAATAGTTATAACAGGTATTTTCAGCCACAAAATGTCGAACTTTCAGGCGATGAGAGTACGTTCAAACACCTTATGGGTGGATATATCGGTAACTGTTCCTTCGAGCAAGATGTAAGGCGCATTAAAGATCTTTACAGCGACCTATCCTCCTCTACAAAAAAGTGTAGGGTTACCGCTAATGCTGTCTTTACAGGGCTTGACAGTGGTAGCCTGCCTATTTCGGCAATACTGTCGGAGCACTTTTACAGCGAAGATGATATAGTTGACATAAATGAAAGAGCAGCTAATTATTTCCTTCCTCTATTAGGGCAAAATCGTGTGCCGCACGATCAGTCCGATCCTCATGTTCAAAAACTAATTCTTGACAACAGCGAGTTTATAAGAGACTATATTGCCCCCTCGCTAATTGAGGGGAGTGTCTTTGATGCGCTCTTGAAAGAGGAAAGGGCTATGAGCGGAGCAGAGTTTGTTTCGGACAATTTAATAGACGCTTTTGCAGAGTTTATCAAGTGCGAAAAAGAGTATATTCTTTCCCTAAAACCGCAAATTATAAAGAACTTCGACAAAACTTTAAGCAAATTTTTCTTTGGGAAAAAGGTATGCTCTACGCCTGCCGGTCTTAGGATTTACGACAGCAGAGGGCACAGGCTCGACCTTTCCATGCTCTCCTCCGGAGAGCGCAGCCTTATTTCTATGATGACATATGCGCATTTCTTCGAAGGGTGCACACTTATAATAGACGAGCCTGAACTGTCGCTTTCGATCGTATGGCAGAGCTGGCTTTTGCCTGAAATAATAGAGGCAGGCTATGTATCTCGGCTAATCGTGGCGACACATTCGCCCTACATTGCAGAGGATGAAATGCTACACGATTTTGTAAAAACGCTCGAGGTAAGGGAGGTTAAATAATGGCAGCACGTCAACGAGGGCAGAATGCCATGAGCGAAATTAAGGAAAAAACACGTCCGCCAATGTCACCATTTTTTTGGTATTCAAGCTCTAAAAACCGCTCCGACATTAAGTGTTTTTGCTTTGTTGAAGGCAAGACCGACCGGAAATTTTACGAAACTTTTATAGCCTCTCGGCTACGCTACAAGAAGGAGCAGGTCGAGATAATATACGGGGTTGGCGGCGATGGCGGCAAAACTCCTGTTATTATGACGGCAAAAAAAATAGACTCGCAAAAGGAGAAGTGCGGTAAAGAGGCAATATATATTGTTGACAGGGACTACGACGACAAAGAAAAACGCAGGGAGCACGGCATTATGAAAAACATTACCGTTCTCCCCTGCTATTCATTTGAAAACTTCATTTTTAGGCCTAAAAACAACCTAAAACAGGTCTTTCGAGATGCCTTTGGCGAGCATCTTTGGGAGGTGCGTTACAAGGAGTTTGATAAGGCACTCTCTGTTTTTATGGCCGAGGTCATCCCCTATTGTGCATGGAAAAGGCTCTGTGTCGAGCTTCCCGCTCTTGCTGCAAGTCTTGAGCACCATCAAAAGGGCGAGGACAATGTTGAGCGGATATTATCTAATATGAAGTTTGCAATTCCGTATAATTATCCCTTGGATGCTCGTTCTTTCACTAAAGATGCGCTTGACGAAATAAGGAGTGACCATGAGTATTTGGTTGATGTTATAGATGACTACATCGACGAAGCAAAGGCAGACAGTGGCAATATAAAAGGCAAGCTCCTACTTACTTTTCTTGCAGGTTACCTTGTCTATCGCTCTGCTTATGGGAGGAAAATTCAACCTACAAAGGAAAAATTATATACAATGGGAGCACGATTTAAAGTGCCTATTAAGTATATAAAAAATAAGGTTTAAATGTGGTTATTTTTATCTTTTTGAATATGTTTATGTAAGGGTTTTTCTATTTTTACTTGCTATTTACCTAAATTATTTGCATTTTGTTCATATTTTGCCTAACAGAATTACTTGACATTTGATTTAAATGTGATACAATTATGACATAAAAATATTGGAGGTGCAACATGAACATAACAAAAAAATCGAGCTTAACTATACTTATACTAACTGTGTTTCTTTTTTTCACTCTTCTTTTCCCCACAGCAGCACATGCAAATGCAGCAGAACCTCCCATGCTTATTATACTGGTAGAAAACCCTCCAAGCGACCTTGAGCTCTCCATAAGCTTTGCAGAACTACCGGCCGATCAACCGATTGAACTACGCAAACAAACTCAAGGATGGGAAGCATATTACAGGCTTTTTATGCATAATATCCCGCAGGATATTTACAACAACGACGACCCAATCGACGGAGCATTTATAGAGGTGGAAAGCGAACTTGACAGCTACTCCGTGCAAATACCGGACGGGACGCTATCTATGTATAACAACCTTTTAACCCTCGACTTTGAAAGCGGCCTTATAACAGAAGGCCAACCTCCTTTGCGTGTGCCGACCCTCGTTGCCCTGCGTGTCCTTCTTACACTAATAGTCGAGGGTGCAGTTTTATACCTATTCGGATACAGAGAGAAAAAGAGCTTTGCCATATTTCTAGCCATTAACCTTATAACCCAAACTCTGTTAAACCTTTCATTCTCCGGATCATTTCACGGCTATTTCATTTTTGCTTATATTTTCGGGGAAATATTTGTTTTCCTATCCGAAATGGCCGTCTTTGGACTGTTTGTTAAAGAACACGGAAGAAAAAGAGCAATACTATATGCTTTTATCGCCAACTTAGCGAGCCTTATTGCAGGATATTTAGTTCTTTCTTATATGCCGATATAGATTTATAAATTTTTCAAACAAAAAAGCCGATGTGAATTTTCACATCGGCTTTTTGAAATCCTATTAAATAAACCTTGTTATATCGGCAACTTCGTGCCTTTTTGGCGTCTTTGTTTCTTCGCTCGGGAAGCCGTAGACGATAACTGCCGAGACGGTCTCACCCTCTGGAAGGTTTATAATTTTTGCAATTTCCTTTTCGTCGATAACGCCGAAAATACAAGTGCCCACGCCCTTAGCATGTGCTGCAAGGCAGAATGTTTGGCAAGCAATACCTGCATCGAACATTTCCCAATCTACCGTAACTTCACCTTCGCCCTTACCTTCAAGCTTGCCACTCTTGCCAAGCACATGGCTTTGAACAAGCACACCTTTTGCCTTTTGCAAAGTACCCATGTTATAGGTAAAGCCACGAACACCTTCCGATGCTATTCTTGCAATAACATCTGCATCTTCTACAAATGTGTAGCGTGCAATTTGTGTGTTTGCCCAAGAGGGCGCAAATCTTGCCGCATCTACTATCTCGTTTAGCAGTTCACGTGGGACTATTTCGTCTGTAAATTTTCTCACGCTTCTGCGCTCTTTTATCATTGCAATTGCATCCATTGTTAAATCCTCCAAAATTTTAGTATGCCTTAGTATACCCCGAAATGATTATAAAGTCCATCGTCATATTAACTAATTATTTATTGTTTAATATTTGTCAAATGGCAGATATTTTAATTTTGTTTGTATTTATATGTGCAGCATGTTATAATTTATGTAAGATAACCCACCAAATAACATTGACCATTTCGTTAGGAGCGTATATTACGCTAGGGTGATAGATGTAATCCGAACCCGCCCCTGACAGCGTGTGCTCCACCATTCTTCGTTATACTCCTCGGCAAGGCAACAAGCATTGCGCTCGTCGTATGCCTCGACTGGCGAAGACACACGCTGTCAGGGGTCGCAAAGCGATTTTTGAAGCCACAGGGCGTTTTGTGGCGAGGCACTACATAGTGGCAATGCTTGATGCCTTGCCGCTGTGGAGTAACGAAGTCCACAAGGCGCCCTGTGGCTCCAAAAACGGGTTCGGATTATATCTATCACCCTAGGAGGTTTTCTATGAAAAAGATTATAAAATACCAATTAAAAAGATATGTAATTATAGGCATACTTATAATTCTGCTTATAGCTATATCCGCTTTTTTTATACAAAGTGGGTATCTCCCTATAATCGGAACCAAGATCGCATCCGAGAAGCTCAGCGACTATGTACGAGAAGTTTATGGATCAAACGAGACCATTACTGCAAAATACTACCTTTTTGGCTCGTCTCTTTATATTGCCGATTGATATTCATATCATGTATACAGCAACTCGATATATGATGACAACCTTTTCGAAAGTGGTCACGATCAGTCGCCTTACAAGCAAGATTATCAAAAAATTATAGATAATTTCGAAGAAGGCATTCACTTCGACCGGTACAGCATAGATTGCGTGGTCGATGGGGACGACTATTCTAACAAGAATTACAGTCTAACTGTTTATGACTTTACAAATGACAACATCCTAAGCGAGGGCGAAAGTTTTGAACTTCCTGCCGAGATTTTAATGGAGTTTATTAGTTCGATGGAAGTTCAGTATGATTTCACAAATGTTTATTCATGGTATACCGACAACAACGGCAAGAAACTTGTTAGTTGGAGCGGTGATGCCCCTGTCACCCAAAAAGCTCTTATATCACACACAAAAGACGAGGTATTACCACAATGATATGCGTTAGCTAAAAGTAGATTTTCACCAACCCGACTACTACATATAAGAAACCCTGTGCCTTGCTTATTGCTCGGCACAGGGTTTTTACCTTAAAACTACCCACGAATACAAGGTATCGTTATTGTCTCGACTTCGTGTATTGTTTTTTCTATGTCTATCGTTGTAAACACACCGTTTTTGTATAGCACTTTGCCCTTTACCATGGTTAGGCAAACATCGGACGATTTTGCCGAATAAACGACGCTCGACACGACATTGTGACGGGGGTGGAGGTGCGGTTTATTAAAGTCTATCAAGATTAAATCGGCATCCATTCCCTCTACAATGCGGCCGCTCTCCTTTTCACGTCCTTGCGAATATGCGCCTGCCACGGTAGCCATGTATAAGGCTTCTTCGGCGGGAAGTATTGTCGGATCGTAGTTTATACCCTTTTGAATAATGGCGGCAAGCTTTAGGTCGAAGAACATGTCGTTTGTGTTTATGGCGCAAGCGCTGTCCGTTCCAAGCGATACACGAACTCCGTGCTTTTTAAGTAGTTGGTAGTTTTGCACACCCGATGCAAGCTTTAGATTGCTACCGGGGTCGTGCACGGCGGTAACGTCCATTTTGGCAAGTAAATCCATGTCGGACTCGCTTACCCACACGCAGTGCGCCGCCGTAGTTCTTGTGTCAAAAACACCGCTCTCGTGAAGTACCTCGGTAGGGGTTTTGCCGCCGTTGCGCTTCATGCAGTCGTTGTGCTCGAACTCTGTTTCGGATAGATGTATATGCATGTTTAGCCCGTGCTTTTTGGCAAGGTCGGCGTATATCTTGTGCACTCTTGGGTAGGACGTATACTCGCCGTGAATTGAAATGTCTGCCTTAATTCTGCCGTCGTCCTTATTGTGGTAATTCTCGATGAGTTCTAATGTCTCGGTGTATGCTCTGTCCTTTGTGTGGTCGTACTCGGGGTCGAAGGTAATAACACCGTTTGACAGGTTTGCCATAACACCGATATTTTTTATAATCTCGGCATGTTGAGGTTGGAACATGTACATGTCGGTGTAGGAAACACATCCCGAAGCAATTGACTCGGCTATGCCAAGCGTGCAAGCAGGGGCTACTACCTCTTTTGTAAGCTTTGCCTCGGCAGGCCATATGTGTTTTTCGAGCCATTCTTGTAGGCGGTATTCATCGGCAAAGCCACGCAAAGCAGTCATTGCATTGTGGAGATGGGTGTTATAAAGCCCGGGACACATAACCTTATCTGTGCAGTCTACTACCTCGTACCCTGCCCCCTTTGCCGAGTCGGGAGGTGTTAGGCTAATCGAGGTTATTTTTTTGCCATCTACCAAAACATGCGCATTATCAAGCACTCGTTTGTTTTGGTCCATCGTTATAACGGTAACGTCTTTAAACCAGTATCTCATAATATCTCCTTATATTTTAGCTATACACTGTCTTACAAGATTGCAAAAACGATCTTTGGCAAGAGCTGCAATTTCGCTTACTTCGCCGGGGATATATGCCATTTTGACCATTCCTGCCGCAAGATTTGTCATGAGCGAAAAACCAAGCACCTTCATACCGCAATGAGCGGCGGCAATAGCTTCGGGCACTGTCGACATACCTGCCGCATCGCCACCGAGCATTCTGCAAGCTCTGATCTCGGCAGGGGTTTCAAACTGCGGGCCTGTAAAGTAGAAATATACACCCTCTTGCAGTCTCATGCCAAGTTCGCAAGCGGTCTCCAGTGCCATGTCTCGTAGTGTCGATGTGTAAACATCTCCCATATCGCACCAACGTCCGCCAAACTCTGGCACATTGGGGCCTGTTAGAGGGTTTGGGTCGAATAGCCTTATGTGGTCGGATATAAGCATTATATCGCCCTGACGGTATGTGTGATTTACAGCACCTGCCGCATTTGTAACGATCATGCTCTCGCAACCGAGAAGCTTTGCAAGGCGCACGGGAAATGCAACTTCTTCGCCTGTGTAGCCCTCGTAGATATGTATTCTGCCCTGCATAACCATAACACGTCTACCCGACAGCCTCCCAAAGACATAATTGCCCTTGTGCGAGCTTACGGTCGATACTCTGTGATTTGGTACTTCTTTGTATGATATAACAATGGGATCTTCCACTTCTTCTGCAAGGTAACCGACACCCGTGCCGAGTATTACAAGCATTTCGGGCTGAAAGTCTCCTATTTTTTCCTTTAGGAAGTCTGCCGCTTCTTTATAGGCTGAAAATGGTATCATTTCTCATTCCTCCAACAATTTATTTTATAATATTATTGTACACAAAAAAAGCATCTATGTAAAGAATTAATATTGACTTGCAGTTGGATTTTGTATATTATATAATATAGAGAATTTTAAAGGAGGGTTAAAATGCCAAGAATTACAATACTGATGGGCAGCCCAAACGAGGGCGGTAACACCGATACTCTATGTCGATCCTTTACAACAGGTGCAAAGGGTGCAGGGGCTGAGGTTACACAGATAAACCTTGCCGGAAAGAAGCTTTTACCATGTACAGATTGCAAGGGATGCTTCACGGCGAAAAAATGCGTCCTTGATGACGATATGAAGGAAATCCACGAGCGTCTTTCTCAAACAGATGTGCTTGTACTTGCTACACCACTTCACTTCTTTTCCTATTCATCACAACTTAAGATACTAACAGATAGGCTAAGAAAACCCACTTTAAAAAGTTACCCTATTGTAGCATCGGCACTTCTTGCCGTTGCCGCAAATCCAAGCGATGATGTTTTTAACATTATTGTCGATACATTTAGCCGTGTGACAGAGTATAACGGTTGGACAAATATCGGGTGCGTTAAAGTCCCCGGAGTTCATGCCGCAGGCGATATAGAGGGTAACAGACAGCTAGATATGGCAAGCAGTCTTGGCAGAATGTCGGCCGCTATTTAGTTTTGTAGGTTTAGATTTGTATTAGCATAAGCTGAATATTGCTATAAAAGCGACAGGGTTTTCTGTCGCTTTTTGTTTGCTTAAATTTTACTATGAATAAGTTGCCGTTATTCTCCATAAGCTTTAATGGGTAATATTTCTTAAAGGAGTTGGACGACAGTGAAAAAGAGCATAAAAACATTTGCAATCTTTGTGTTAATCCCCGTTATACTCGGCTTTCTATCGAGCTTTTTTGTGGGAGATGTAGGAGCAGACTACGAAATGCTCTTTAAACCTCCCCTATCTCCAAGCAGCTCAATTTTTCCAATTGTCTGGACCATTCTATACATTTTAATGGGCATAGCCTCCTACCTCGTTTACACATCAGACGGCCCACAAGATGAAGTGCAAAGCGCTTTGTCGCTCTACTTCCTCTCGCTTGCCGTAAATGTTGTGTGGCCCTTTATCTTCTTTAGGTTAGATGCATACTTTATAGCCCTATTGTGGCTTGTACTGCTTCTCGTCCTTGTTGTAGCTGTCACCAAACGGTTTTTCGCCATATCTAAGGTGGCGGGAATTCTAATGGTGCCTTATGTATTGTGGCTTATATTTGCAGGGTATTTAAATTTGTTTATATACCTTTATAATTAGAATGTGAGACTTTTAGGGCGAAGGTTTTTTAGAATGTAGGTATTAGTTTGCAAAATAAAAACCATGTGAGAAAGCGTACTTTCTTGCATGGTTTTTTGCTTACAAAAAGCTATAAACTATAAAATAGCACTCGCCGATTTATAGCACCCAAACATGCCGCTTATCGATAGTCGTACTTACAAAAGGGGCATTTAACAAAGTCCATCTCGTGAGACATACCGCATTTTGGGCAGCTCTTTTTTGCTATTTTATCCCCTTCATAACTCTCAAAGCTGTTCTCCATAAAGAATTCAAGATGCCGACAGCTCGGACATGCATATATCGACATTTCCAAAGCGCCTGCAAGTAGGTTGGGCCAGTCTCCGAGAAAAAAACTCGTCTGTCCGAGCTGAAATTTTTCCCTAGTTAAATAGCTCATTTTTGTGCCGCATATTGTGCAAAAAACTTCCTTTTTTGTATTCACTTAAACACCCTTTCATGCCCGATGCATTTTATATATATTTATTTTATATAATTATATATCGGTATCTTCGTTATGTCAATCTAAACGCAGATTGACTTTTTTGTAAATAACACTTGATTTTTATCTGTTTAAATTTTATAATTAGATATTATAAATTAGGAGGGGATTTTGTGCAAAAGGTTACAATAGGATACGAGCCAAGCGCAGTGCTTGGATATTTCGAAGAAATTTCGGCCATCCCGAGAGGATCGGGCAACGAGGAGGCCGTTGCAAATTATGTGTATAATTGGGGTAAGGATTTAGGGCTTGATGCTTATAAGGACGAACATCACAATGTTGTGCTTAAAAAGGCAGCCTCTAAGGGTTACGAAGGTGTAGCTCCCATTATGCTACAAGGTCATTTAGACATTGTGCCCGTCAAGTTACCCGGTTGCGATCACGACTTTGAAAAAGACCCACTTCCATTATATGTAGAGGACGGCAAACTCCGTTCTCGTGGTACTACTCTTGGCGCAGACAACGGCAATGCCATTGCCTACATGATGGGCGTACTTGCCGACAACGAGATTATTCATCCTCCGCTCGAGTGCATATTCACAGCGGCCGAGGAGATCGGACTTGTGGGCGCAAGCAAGCTTGATAAAAACTCCTTTACAGCAAAGCGCATGATAAACATGGACGCAGGCGGCCTTGATATGAGGGAGTGTACCGTTTCCTGCGCAGGCGGTCTCGAGCTTAAAATGACACAGCCTGCCAAATGGATCAAAGGCGAGGGCGAGTTTATAAAGCTATCCATTACAGGCCTTCAGGGTGGTCACTCTGCAATTGCCATTCACGTTGGCAGAGGCAACGGCGCAAAGCTTATGTCGAGAATTATAAACCGTGTGTCGCTACATACAAAGACAAGCGTTGCAAGCTTTTTCGGCGGCGACAAGATGAATGCCATTGTCAGCGCTTGCGATGCTGTTATATCGGTTGCAGACAAGGCTGTGGCTCTTGAAAAGATAAATGCGACAATTAAAGAGATAAAAGAAGAACTAAGCGTTACCGACAAGGGTTTTAACTGCAAGGTGGAGGAAATAGCTCCTCTTGACAAGATGCTCGACTTGGATCAGAGCAAGAGAATGATGCAGTTTATCCTCACAATCCCTTCGACTGTCAGAGACATGAGCTTTGAAATCGAGGGTCATCCCCTCAATTCCAACAACTTGGGAGCAGTCCAGCTTTGCGACGAGCAAATACTTGTTTGGACACTTGGCAGAAGTGGTGACGACAGCCGCATGGCCGCTATGGGCGAAGAAGTTATGGCTCTTGCAGATGTATTTGGCTACGATGTACAGGTAGGCGCAAGCTTTAGCGGTTGGAAATACAATCCGAATTCCGAACTTAGAAAGGTGCATAAAGAACTATTTATGGATGTGTTCGGGCTTGACTTATTCGAATCGGCAACTCATGGCGGACTTGAGTGCGGCGTATTTTATGGACTCGAACCCGAGATGGATACAATATGCTTTGGTCCTATATCGGACGGCGCACACACTCCCGAGGAGTATGTAGACCTAAAGTCATTTAACGAAATGTACTGCTACTTAGTCCGATTGTTAGAGGTGCTTGCAAAGAACGGCTAATTTGTGTTTAGCTTAGATTGACTGCTTAGGCGCACCTCAGCGGCGCACCGCTCGACATAACCGTAAACAAAAGGACAGCCGATTGGCTGTCCTTTTATTTATGCTTTATAAGCTTTAGGTTATTTCGATGTCTTGTTTGTCATTGTGTTCTCGTAGGACTCGATCATCTTCTTAACCATTTGGCCGCCTACCGAACCGGCTTCCTTAGATGTTAGATCGCCGTTGTAACCCTGCTTTAGGTTTACGCCTACTTCGTTTGCAGCTTCCATCTTAAAGTTCTCAAGTGCAGCCTTTGCGCTCTTATTCTTAGCCATGTTTAAAATCTCCTCTAAATAAAAAATATTAACGGGCTTTTTAACCCGCTAATATTTTTATCCTGTTATGGCTTTTTTATTATAGGAAATTATTTCATATTCTCTTTGCACATGTCGAGGAACTTATTAAAGAGCGGTTCCATGTTTGTTAGATCGTCTTCTCTCCAGTCTCCGCACTGGCGTTCGGGGTGGAACTGCACTGCAAGCATGGGGAGTGTTTTGTGCTCGACCGCCTCTATAATGTAGTCGTCCTTAGAATGTGCCGATACTTTTAGCGTGTCCGCAAGGCGTTTAATGCATTGGTGATGGAGAGAGTTAATGACAATTTCATTATTGCCGAAAACTTCTTCCATAATTGTACCTGCCTCTATTGTTGCGCTGTGCTTTGTGTTGGAGTGTATTGTACTACGCTCGACAGGAATATCCTGATGTAGCGTTCCGCCCTCCATTGTATTGATAAATTGAAGCCCTCTGCATATTCCAAGTGTTGGCTTGCCCGTTTTCATCCACTTCTTATATAATACTTCCTCATGACGGTCTCTGCACTTTGTCATGTAGACCGTGTTGTACTTAGGTTGCTCACCATATAGCTCTGTATCGACATCGGCACCGCCTGTAAAAACACAGCCGTCTGCCATTTCTATATAATGGTCTATATTATCTGTATCCTTGCAATAGGGAATCATTATCGGAATACCGCCACAAAGCTCGATCGAATCGAGATAAGATTCTGTAAGCCCTAAAAAAGGTTTGTTTAAAATTGCTGTTTCTTCCCAGTGACATGAATAAAGTATTATCGGCTTTCTCATATTCTACCCCCAAAAATTTAATCTACGTTTTGTATTATAGCACACTTGTATACAATAAGCAAGTATACAATTCATACAAATATACATTAACATTTTGTTACTATCTGCATAAATAGAATGTTACATAACAAACTATACGCTTTGTTATTAATAATATTATATATGAACAAATTGTAAATAAATTGTTATTTCAGCAAAAAAGTTTGATCTGTACATACTTTTTTAATATTACTATGCTATTATACAAAGTTAGGATTTTGATTCCTTTATTTATCTGCTTTTAAGCCAATAAAAAAACCACTCCTCAGAGTGGTTTTCAGGCTGGAGAAAAACTAAAATCAAGCCCCTTCGGAAGGAGGGGGGAGCGGCGAGGGGGCACCATCAGGGTGCCCTCTGGCGTTAAATTCCCGCCCCGAGGGCGTTAAAATCAGCGCCAGCTGATTTTTTCAGCTTGGAGAAAACACTTTTTCTCCAAGCTGAAAACCACTCCTCAGAGTGGTTTTTTGTTTAGTTTAGCCTTTGCACATCTCTACAAACTTTTTAAATAGAGGTTCCATATTTGTTGTGCCTTCGTCGCACCAGTCGCCACATTGACGCTCAGGGTGATACTGAACAGCAAACATTTTCTCTGTTTTATGGGCAATGCCTTCTATAATGTAGTCATCTGTCGAGTATGCTGTAACTTCAAATACATCTGCAAGGCGCTTGATGCACTGGTGATGGTAAGAGTTGACCGTTACAGGGTCAGATCCGAAGATCTCCTCCATAATTCCGCCCTTTTCAAGCGAAATATCGTGCTTTGTATCGGAATGGATCGTGCTGCGCTCGACAGGAATGTCCTGATGAAGCGAGCCGCCCTCCATTATGTTCATAAACTGAAGTCCTCTGCAAATTCCAAGTGTTGGCTTGCCCGTTGCCTTCCACTTTTTGTATAGCTTTTCTTCGTGATTGTCTCTTGCCTCTGTAAAGGATACAGTGTTGTACTTTTTTGCCTCTCCATACAGTTCAGGGTTTACATCGTAGCCGCCCGAGAATATAACACCATCTGCCATGTCCACGAAATAATCCAAATTGTCATCATCACAATAGGGCAAGATTAGCGGAATACCGCCTGCTATTTCAACGGAATCTGCATATGCTTGCGGTACTACAAGTACAGGTTTGCTAAAAACTGCGGTCTTTTCGTCCCAATGACATGTGATAAGAATTACAGGCTTTTTCATAGATAAAATCCCCTTTTTATTTAAATTTATTGCACTTTAGCTCCAAGAAATATTATAGCATAGCAGAAGCAGTTGCGCAAGTATACACTTCACACAAATATACAATGTCATTTTTTGTGCTTTTGTATACATTAAGGCAAAGGGGTCTTTTAAAATCTATTTTACTATAACACAAACGGCATGTGCTGCAATGCCCTCCTTAGCGCCTGTAAAGCCAAGACCTTCTTCTGTCGTCGCTTTCACGCTCACACGTACTACATCTATACCGAGTGTTTGCGAGATAATTTTTCTCATATTTTCTATGTATGGTGCAAGTTTTGGGCACTGCGCAATTATAGTAACATCGACATTCGACACTCTATATCCCTCTTTTTTAATTAGCGACATTACACGCTCCAAGAGCATTATGCTCGATGCACCCTTGTACTTATCGTCGCTCGGAGGAAAATGCTTGCCTATATCGCCAAGAGCGACTGCACCAAGCAATGCATCCATAAGAGCGTGCGTTGCAACGTCTGCATCGGAATGGCCTAAAAGCCCGACATCATGCGAGATTTCTATCCCGCAAAGTATAAGTTTTCTTCCCTCTGCAAAGCGGTGGACATCGTATCCGTGACCCATTCTTATATCTGTCATATATCTGCCTCCAGCATTGCTTCCGCCATGTAAATGTCCTCCGGGGTCGTTATTTTTATGTTAGAGCGCTCACCTGTGACGAGTGTCACATGCCGTTTTAAGGTGCGATAGACCGCCACATCGTCTGTATACTCTTTGTCCTGTTTAAGAGCGTAGGCAATGGCCACATCGTACTGCTCCCTATTAAAAGCTTGAGGTGTCTGCATAGCGACAAACTCACTGCGGTCGACGTCCTCGCCAAAGCCCTCGCCATTAACAAGGCGGAGCGTGTCTACAACGGGAATTGCAGCGGCGGCGGCACCTGAATCTTTTGCCGCTTCTACCACTTGGTCTATAAGCTCTGGCGTGACCAAAGGGCGTGCCCCATCGTGAATTGCGAGCAAGGTGTACTCGGGCGGAAGCGCCTCTATTCCCTTTGCGACAGACTCCATTCGACTCTCGCCGCCTCTTACAATTTCTGATACCTTTGTAAGCCCATAATCTGCCACAATGCGAGAAATTTCGGGCATTTCCTCCATTTTGCAGACCACAACGACCGTATCTATACCTCTTGCATTTTCAAAGGCAAAGAGAGTTCTCGCTATCATGGGCATGTCGCATATTGGGATTAGCTGTTTGCCGTCGCCTCCCATGCGGCTACCCATGCCACCTGCCGCAATTATTGCGCCGCACAATATCGGCTCTTCTTTTTTCTTAAAGAAATTAAACACCCTACTTCCTCCTTTTTCATTTAATTAAAGGGGCACCAATGGTGCCCCTTTATGGGTGACGTTTTAAACTAAGCTTTCGACAAACTGCTTGCCGATTTCAGCCTTTAAGCAAATGTGTTTAGTATGGTTTTTTCTATTTCTTCGCAAGATTTACCCACCGACAGGCTAATCTCGCTTATCAAAATCTGCCTAGCCGATACAAGCATTTTACGCTCGCCCGTCGAAAGGCCTTTTTCTTTCTCTCTTTTCATAAGTGCAAACACAACACCGGATACCTCGTCAATATCTCCACTGCGGATGCGCTCTAAGTTCTCTCTGTATCGTTTATTCCAATTTGTATTATCCTCGTGCTCGCAACATCCAAACTCGGTTAAAACTTTATTTGCCATTTCAGACTCTACGACAGGACGAAGGCCAACACTCGCCTTGGTCTCCACAGGGATAAGCACAGACATGCTTCCAAAGGGTAGTTTCATAACATAAAAGGCGCTTGTAGTTCCCAAAACTTCTTTTTCCTCTATGCCTTCGATCACTCCGGCACCGTGCATCGGGTATAGCACCTTATCCCCAACTCGGAACATAATCCGTCCCCCTTTCGTCTTTTTATGTACTCATTATAACACAAATTCACGAGTATTGCAAGGGTTTTGGGGAATTGTCGATTATTGCACTGTGGTTGACATAATGTATTATTATGCTCTTATACCAAGAATAATCATGCATGTTTTTGCATTGTATATTATGAGCAAAAGATGTAAATTTACAAATCTATCAAGAATAATATACACTTATATACTCTTCTTTATATCGAGGCAAATTCCGAATGATTAGTTATGCGAAACGAGGTGCTCATACCTTAGTCATATTACTCATAACCGTTTTTCGCTCCATAATAAGCCTATCGCTTATCATGGCAATAAATTCGCTGTTTGTCGGTTTGCCTTTGCCGTTGTTAATAGTATACCCAAAATATCCCGTTAATGTATCAACATTACCTCTATCCCACGCAACTTCCACAGCATGACGAATTGCACGTTCTACACGAGAGGCGGTAGTGCCAAACTGACGTGCCACCATCGGATAAAGCCTTTTTGTTACCGATTCGAGCACCTTAATATCCAAAACACATATTTTGATGGCCTCTCTTAGATACTGATATCCCTTAATATGTGCAGGTACTCCCACATCGTGAATAATAGAGGTGATACGCTGTTCGAGTTCGACAACAGTTCCGACTCCCATGTTAGCGCTATCTTGGCTGCTAATCGAAAAGCGGCGCAGGCAATCTACCAAAACAGATGGATCGTTGTCTTTGCTAATGAAGTACGATGCGCCTGCATCTCTCGCTTTGCGGATAAGTGTGTCGTTTAGAACGCTTGTGTAGATAATAATAACAGGTGGACGGCTTAGCTCTTTTGCCTTTATAGCCTCCATTACGCCAAACCCTTCTATTCTTGGCATGTACAGATCGAGCACCAAAATGTCCGGCCTGAGTTGGAACACAGCAGAGATCGAATCCTCTCCGGAATTTGCAGTTGCAAGGACCTCTATGCCCTCTGCTTCGAGCATGTGCTTTGTTGATAGAGCCATGTCGCAAGACTCGTCTGCGACAACCACGGATATTCTTTTTGCCATATTATCTTCCTCCTAAAATTATAAAAAATTCCGTGTTGTTTACTCTATGTACTGCATATTGTGTGTTTGTTTTACTTAATTTACCATATATGGATTTAATCTGTCAATACTTTTTTACCAATTTTTTCCAAAAAATTTTAGAGGCAGATAAATAGGGCATTTTTAGCGGTATTTTTCAGATTATCTTCCCATCTTCGACAACTCTTTTCTATATATGTTTAAAATACCTCTTTTTATGTCAAAAATCGCCTTTAAAGGCCTTTTGTGGTCTATTTTATCTAAAGTTGTCGCTATATGGTATTAGTCCACATAGCCGTTTTGCTCGGCTAATTTTAGCAGCTTGTTACCCTTCTCTTTATTATAATGCTTAAAGTTCTTATTTATATATATTGAACCGAGCATGAATTGCGCATCTGCTGCACCTCTTTTGGCAAGCATCGAAAGCCAATAGGCGGCTTTTTCCAAGTTTTGCTTAACTCCACATCCTTCAAAGTAGAGGTATCCAAGGTCGTATTGTGCTTTTGTAACACCATTTTCGGCTGCTTTTTTGCACCATTTGAATGACTCGACCATATCTTCGGGAAGTCCACCTCTGCCATCGAAGTAAAAGTCAGAGAGTACATGCTGAGATTCACCATGTCCCTTGATCGCTGCTTCTTGCAAAAAAACGCCTGCTTTGTAGTCGTCTTTTTTTGTTCCCATTCCCATATAATAGCATAGACCAACAGAATATTGCCCTAAAACATCTCCCTGTTCAGCTGCCATGGAGAACCATTTAAAGCCTTCTTGCTCGTCTTTTTCAACATTTCTGCCGAATAAATAGATATCACCAAGATTAGTTTGCGCCTTAACAATGCCCAGATCAGCCGCTTTTTTATACCACTCGATGGCTTTTGTAATATCTTGTTCCACGCCTGTTCCTGTTGCATAAAGCATACCAAGACTTAGAAATGCATCTACATAGTCGCCATCGGCCGCTATTTCTATATATTGTGCGCCGAGCGATTCGTTTTGCTTCACGCCTCTACCGAGCAGATACATCCCACCGATAAAATAAGCTCCACGATACGAACCGAGCTCTGCCGCTTGTTCAAATAGTTCAGCTGCTTTTGCACTATCCTTTGCAACTCCATCGCCTGTGTCGTGTTTTACTCCAAGCACGATCAATTGATCTATTGTCATATTATCGTTCATGTTTTTATCCTCTCCTAATTTAATTTAACTTGTATTAATATAATATCATAAACTTGTTGCATACGCAATCTAAATGGTCATTTTTTACTAAAATTTACCACCAAATTTGGAAAATATTACATCTTCTAATTGTCTATTTATCTCTTTATTGCTCGAATAATGTCGAATTTCCACATATTTCCACTAAACACGCAAAATAAATCCATTTAATTAAAACGGACAATCCGCTCAAATCAAATGGATTTATTATAGTTAAATATTTAATTTTATGCAGTGTTTTCTATTTCAAAACAGCCCCTGTATTTGCCGAGTCGACAAGCTTTGCATACCTTGCAAGCCACCCTGTCGTTACCGTCGGAGCAGGCGGGTTCCATGCCTTACGACGCACTTCGAGCTCCTCCTCCGAAACGAGCAGATTTATCTTGCTGTTTGGAATGTCTATCTCGATGCTGTCGCCTTCGTTGACAAGGGCAATTACACCGCCTGCCGCCGCTTCGGGCGAGACATGGCCGATAGATGCACCACGAGATGCGCCCGAGAAACGTCCGTCGGTTATAAGTGCTACCGTCTTGTCGAGTTTCATACCGGCAAGTGCCGAGGTTGGGTTTAGCATTTCCCTCATTCCCGGACCGCCTGACGGGCCTTCGTAGCGGATAACTACTACATCACCATCTGTAATCTTGCCATCGTATATTGCGCTTATGGCGGCTTCCTCGCCGTCGAATACCCTCGCTCTGCCTGTATGAGTTAACATTTCAGGCGCAACTGCCGAGCGCTTTACAACACAGCCATCTTTGGCTATGTTACCCCAAAGAACAGCTATACCGCCCGTCTTGCTATAAGGTTCTACAAGCGTCTTAATAACATCGCCGTCCGCACCCTTCGAAGCCTTAATATTCTCCCCTACCGTCTTACAGGTAGCTGTAATGCAGCTCTTGTCTATATGGCCGCCCTTGTCGAGCTCTGCCATAATGGCAGAAAGTCCGCCTGCTGTGTAGAGGTCTTGTATATGATGCTTGCCTGCCGGTGCAAGGCGGCATAAATTCGGCACTTTGCCCGACACTTCGTTTATAAGTTCAAGGCTTATCGGACATCCTGCCTCGTGTGCTATTGCAAGAAGGTGAAGGACGGTATTTGTACTGCATCCTATCGCCATATCTACCGCAAGGGCATTTTTAAGCGACTTCTCGTTTACAATATCACGTGGTTTTATATCCTTTGCCACAAGATCCATTACCGCCATACCTGCCTTTTTGGCAAGGTGAGTTCTTGCCGATGTAACGGCAGGTGTCGTTCCGTTACCCGGTAGCGCAAGTCCTACGACTTCCGATAGGCAGTTCATGGAATTTGCCGTGTACATGCCTGCACACGAGCCGCAACCGGGGCAAACATTTTGTTCTACTACCGTTAGTTCGTCCTCTGTAATAAGCCCTGCCATCTTGGCGCCGACAGCCTCGAAAGCGTTGGAAAGGCTTACCTCCTCGCCACCATACAGGCCTGCCATCATTGGGCCGCCCGACACCACGACAGTTGGAATATTTAGTCTTAGTGCACCCATTATCATACCGGGGACTATCTTGTCGCAATTTGGCACGAGCACAAGGCCGTCAAAGCAGTGAGCCATTGCCATTGTCTCGACAGAGTCTGCTATAAGCTCTCTCGAGGGGAGGGAAAACCTCATGCCGGGGTGTCCCATTGCAATACCGTCACACACGCCGATTGCAGGGACAAGTATAGGTGTACCGCCTGCCATTGCGACACCCTGCTTTACAGCTTCCGACAATTTGTCGAGGTGAACATGACCCGGTACTATTTCGCTAAAAGCGGAAACCACGCCAATAAGCGGACGCTCTATCTCCTCTTTTGTAAATCCTGCCGCATAAAAAAGCGAGCGGTTAGGAGCACGCTCTGCCCCTTTTGTAGCCTGATGACTTCGCATAATATCCTCCTTTTGCATAATGTCCGCAAGGGTCTCCCCCTGCGGACAATTAACGCTTATTTATTTCTTTAGCCAGCTCATCATGGAACGAAGCTCTGCGCCGACCTTCTCCATTGGATGCTCTGCTTCCATTGCTCTTGTTGCAAGGAAGTTTGCTCTGCCCGACGCTTTGTTTTCGGCAATCCACTTGGAAGCAAATGTGCCGTCTTGAACTTCACGAAGAACACGCTTCATTTCAGCTCTTGTCTCGTCTGTTATAATTCTCTTGCCTATCATGTAGTCGCCGTACTCTGCTGTGTCGGAAATCGAGTAACGCATACGAGCCATGCCGCCCTCGTTGATTAGATCAACAATTAGCTTCATCTCGTGGATACACTCGAAGTATGCGCTCTCAGGTGCGTAGCCTGCCTCTACAAGAGTGTCAAAGCCTGCCTTCATTAGCTCAACAACACCGCCGCAAAGAACCGACTGCTCGCCGAATAGGTCTGTCTCTGTTTCCTCTTTAAATGTAGTATCAAGAATACCTGCACGACCTGCTCCGATACCTGCCGCATAAGCCATTGCAAAATCCTTTGCCTTGCCTGTGCTGTCGTGATGAACCGCTACAAGGCTCGGAACGCCTCTGCCCTCTACATACTGACTGCGAACTGTGTGACCAGGGCCCTTAGGAGCGATCATAGTTACATCTATATAAGAAGGAGGTGCAATTTGCTTGAAATGAATGTTAAATCCATGAGCAAACATTAGCATGTTACCCTCTTTTAGACCGGGCTCTACATCGTTCTTGTATATATCGGCCGCCTGCTCGTCGGGAACGAGCATCATAACGATGTCGCCGGCCTTTGCAGCTTCTGCTACCGTCATAACTTCAAGGCCGGCGGCTGCTGCCTTTTCACGGGATTTCGAGCCTTCACGAAGACCTACAACAACCTTAACACCGCTTTCGTTAAGGTTCATTGCATGTGCATGTCCTTGGCTACCAAAGCCTATGATAGATACCGTTTTACCTGTTAGTAGATCTAAATTGCAATCTGTTTCGTAGTACATTCTTGCCATGATTTTAACTCTCCTTAATTATATATATGTTTTAAAAAACATCAAATTTAGTTGCCGCTCATTACATCTTCGGCGACGGTAGTAGAACCTCTCTCCATAGCAGTAGCGCCTGTACGGCAGAGCTCTGCTATGTTGTGCTCCTTCATTATTTCAAGGAAGCTGTTTATCTTAATTGTCGTGCCTGTTACTTCCATAGTGACAGTTGTCGAAGTTAGGTCTATAACCTTAGCCTCGTAAACCTCGGCTATCTGGCGAAGTGTAGCGAGCTCGTTTTGGTCTGATAGTCTCATTTTAACAAGTAGAAGTTCTCTAACAAGTGCCATTTCCTTGTTGTAGGATTTAACACCTATGCACTCCTCAAGCTTTGCCGCTTGTTTCATTATCTGTCTTAGTATTTCAGGATCTGCATCGACAACTATTGTTATGTGCGATATGTCGGGTCGTTCGGTCGTCGAAACGGTTAGAGAGTCGATATTATATCCACGCCTTGCAAATAGGCTCGATACACGGGTTAGAATACCCGAACGGTTTTGTACAAGTAGTGCTATCATGTGCTTTTCCATTGTTGTCCCCTCCTTAATTTCCTATGTTAACGCCGTATATCATATCGTCGAACGAGCCGCCTGCCGGAATAAAGGGCAAAACCTTCTCGTCTTTATCTATCGTGCACTCGATTAGGCATGTCTTGCCCGAGGCAAATGCCTCTTTTATAGCAACTTCAAACTCGGCAGGTGTATCTGCCTTGTAACCCTTTGCGCCAAATGCCTCTGCAAGCGTTACATAGTTTGTCTTTCTTTCGCTAAGGTCTGTCGAGGCGTAACGCTTGTCGTAGAATAGTGTCTGCCACTGACGAACCATACCGAGCGATTTATTGTTTAAAAGAACTATTACGATCGGCAGATCATGCGTTACGGCAGGTGCCATCTCGTTGCAGTTCATGTGGAAACATCCGTCGCCCGTTACAAGTAGAACCGGGCTACCCTTTTTACCAAATGCCGCACCGACAGCAGCGCCCATTCCAAAGCCCATTGCACCAAGTCCGCCCGATGTTAGGAAAGAACGAGGCGAAACCTTAGAGCAAAACTGCGCCGCCCACATCTGATGCTGACCAACATCCGTTGCAATTACAGTGTCGTCGGGCATAACATCGGAGACCATCTTCATAACATGCCAAGGACGAAGCTTATCTTCGGGGTAATCAAGTCCACCATCGAACTCGTCTTGCCACGACTTAATCTTGGAAAACCACTCTGCTCTCTCCTTTGTTTCAACAAGGGGTATCAGCTTTTCAATAACATCGGCAACGTCGGCAACAACGTGACAATCTGTTTGAATGTTCTTGTCTATCTCGGCGGCATCTATGTCTACTTGAACAATCTTAGCGCCTGTAAACTTCTTAATGTTTGTTGCAACACGATCGGAAAAACGTGTTCCCAGTGCCACAAAAAGATCTGCCTCTTTTGTTGCCTTAGCGCTTGTTACTGTACCGTGCATACCGATCATTCCCATGTTAAGCGGATCGCCATAGCTTAGCACGCCCGTTCCCATAATCGAATGGGAAGAAGGCATATTTGCCTTAATTAACAGCTCTCTAAGGTTAGTACATGCGCCGGCCGCAATAACGCCTCCGCCGTACATAACGATCGGACGCTCCGACTCGTTTATAAGCTTTGCCATTGTCTTTATATCCTCATCACATGGTGTCGGAGTCTTTGCCGCACATGATGGTGCCGCCTTCTCGTATTCTCCAAAGACGGTCGTAACGTCCTTTGCAATGTCTACAAGTACAGGCCCTGGGCGACCCGAGCGAGCAATTCTAAACGCATCTCTCATGGCAGGGGCTAAGTCTTCTATTTTCCTAACAAAGAAATTGTGCTTTGTAATGGGCATTGTAACGCCAGTTATGTGTATTTCCTGAAAGCTATCTCTACCGATAAGCGAGTTAGGCACGTTTGCAGTGATTGCCACAAGCGGAATGGAGTCCATAAATGCATCTGCTATTCCTGTTACAAGGTTTGTAGCACCCGGGCCTGATGTTGCAAGCACAACGCCTACCTTGCCCGTAGACCTTGCATAACCCTCAGCAGCAAAGGATGCGCCTTGTTCGTGTGCCATAAGAATATGCTCAATTTTATCTTGATACCTGTAAAGCTCGTCGTACAGTGCAATAGCACAGCCACCCGGATATCCGAAAATCGTATCTACACCATTTTCAAGTAGAGTTTCCATAACTATTTGTGATCCTGTAAGTTTCATTTTGCCACCCTCTCTTTTTATAGTTGTCAAGCTTGTATTTTGCTTAAGTTTAGCGCCGCTGATTTTTTAATTTTCTATAAAAAAGTATAAAAAAACGCCCTTGTCTCTTATACTAAAGAGACAAGGACGTAAAAAACTCCCTGCGGTACCACTCTTCTTGCCTCATACGAGGCCGCTCTGTCCATCTTGCGATATGGGTAGTCCCAAACGCGAAATGTAAGGCGCTGTAACGTGCGCACACGGCGTAGCTTACACAGGACAAATGTCCCTTGGGCACGCTGCTCTAAGGTGATGTTCGAGCTTCCGTCGCCGCACTGTCTCACACCATCCGACAGCTCTCTGAAGCTTGGCTTGGGTCTCTACTTTTCCTCGTCATCGCATTTTTATATTTGTGAAATATTGTGCTATTTAAAATTATATTTGATTTATCTCAACAATGCAATAGTCAATAATCGGCAAATATACATAAAGGTTTTTGGAGATTTTTGTGAAATGTAACTATTTATTCACTAAAATCACAGCTTTTCACATTGTTGCAAAATTATTACCATTTTTTGTCACATAACATCGACCTTATGAATATACTATATCCATGGGGGTGTTATAATGTTTGTGACAAGTGCAACTATTCTTGTAAACTGTATTTTTTTACTACTTTTTTTATCGACTCCAACCTCCTTTCCAAAACCGCTACCACCCGAAGAGGAGGCACGTCTTGTGGCATTAAAGGTAGAGGGAAACAGTTATGCAAGAGGTAAATTAATAGAGCATAATCTTCGTTTGGTCGCTCATATTGTGAAAAAATATTACACAACAGGCGACCAAGACGACCTAATTTCAATCGGCACGATAGGACTTATAAAGGCCATCGACTCCTTTGACCCTAAAAAAGGAATTAAGCTTGCCACATATGCTGCAAGGTGCGTGGAAAACGAGATACTGATGCACTTTAGACAACTAAGAAAGAGCGCAGGCGACATATCCCTGTCAGAAGCGCTCGACTCGGACAACGAAGGTAATTCACTCTCTTTTTTAGACATACTGTGCTCCGAGGACAGCGTTGCAGACGAGGTCGACACCAAGATGTCGATAGAAAAACTGATAAAACTATTAAACGGCATATTAGACCCACGAGAGCGTGACATTCTAATACGTCGATACGGCCTTATGGGCAGCGAGGAGCAAACCCAAAGAGAGGTCGCAACCTCGCTTGGAATATCCCGTTCTTACGTCAGCCGAATTGAAAAAAGAGCAATTGAAAAGCTCAGGTGCGAGTTTGAGGTTTGATAAATATTCCTCGTCACCTGTCGATATGTTATGATCTCTTTTCAATTGATCAAAAGATTGACTTTCGGACTTTAAGGTAGTAGAATTTTACTATTGCTTAAGGGGTAGGGACTAATCCGAACCCCCTTAAAGAAAGGAAGCTGATCACATATGAAGTTTTGGACAATCCAAGATAAAAGTGTAATAGAAACGGCTCTCTCGGAAGGCCTTTTTCAGCCTGAATTTAGCAAAAGCCGATACCTGAATATCAGTGAAGATCTTGCTGATTTATATGATTTTGTCTTAAGATCTTTCAACAAGATTAATGATACTAATCTACCCGGTCTTATCTATGCTTTTGCAAGGAGCGAAGGCAAATACATCTTGCAACTTGAAAATTTCGATGAATTTTATGCCTTTATCAATGAGAAAAAGGCCGCACTGGAGGGCTTTTGGAATAAGCTCGATAAGGAAAATGTTGTTATTGCCGAGCTTGAGTATGATGAGACATTCAATCCGGTTTTTGTCGATATAAACGACTTTCAGTTTTTAATGCCTCCCATAATGGCGCTACCGCCATATACTCAAGAGTCCTTCGAGATGATTATCAAGAGCATTTCGATCGGTCAGGCAATTCCATCTCCCTTCCCAAGCCATGTAATGCAGGCTCATTTGCCAAATATAAAAAAGGAAAATATTATAAATATCTACCCCATTTTTGACTTTAACTAATGTAACACAAGCTATCCGCAATAAAAGGCACTTCCTTCGGGAGGTGCCTTTTATCATCTTCCCATGCAAAAACTAACAAGGAGTAACCAATATGACTACAGACGAACGCAATGTGCAAATTCATTTTATGGTTTCAGCCGATGAAAAAGCCATGATAAAGCAAAAAATGTCCGACATCGGCACTCGTAACATGGGGGCATATCTGCGCAAAATGGCGATCGACGGCTATATAATCCATCTCGACAGCTCCGACATCCGCGAGCTGGTGCGCATACTTAGGGTGACAAGCAACAGTCTAAACCAGCTTACTAAACTGACACACGAAACAGGCAGCATCTTTGTCGAGGACATCGAGGAGCTCCGCAAAAGCTACAACAAAATGTGGGGCGTTGCCGAGGAGATACTGCTTCGCCTTGCTGACATTTGACAAAATAGACAATCCCTCCTGCCTGTGATATTCTTTTTAAAAAACAGGAGGGATTTACATGCGAATACTGTTAAAGGCCATTTTGTTGCCAATCACATTTATAATTACAATTTTTCTAACCCTCGCCAAGGCGGTTTTATATGTAGGCGGCGGAATTTTGGGAATTGCGGCAATGCTCTTTTTATTAATCGGCTTGGGAGGCGCTATCACAGGAGAACTTTCAAGAGTCGCCATCCCAGCCCTTATACTCGCATTGGCGCTCTCCCCCTTCGGCTTGCCACTTGTGGCGGTATTTGTTATTGCACATGTCGAGCATTTCGGCAACTTGCCTTTGCATTAGTTCCTTATCTTAACGTAAATATTTAAGCCTTCGATAATATATAATAATTACCTAAAAACTATTATATGAACCATCAAACAATTGTGCAAAGACTGATACAATTAGAATATAATAAATATTAACATTTTTACATAATTTTAATATTCTAATGGTCGCATAGCATTTATTATATATTTAGGCAAAAACTTAGCTTTAGCATATTATAAACTAAAAAAGTAATAGCTTTGATTTAAGAATTGTTGGAACACTTAGCATTTATGTTTGAATTTATTTAGGGGTTGTCTGCGCCTTGCCTGTCGTGGTATACTAAATATAAACAAAATGCCGTTTGTTTCGCACGATATTTTGTGTTTTGAAATATAAAAAAAGCGGCTAAAACACAGGTCTTTAGAGGTGTGGGTATGTTTTCCTGAGATAACCATAATCTGATGGCATTTGAAGTTAGGAAACAGTAGTTTTAATAAGAAGGAGAGCTTATGAAAAAAATAACAAAAATTAGAAAGAGCCTTACAAAGGGATTGTTTACCATCGGTATCTTGAGCTTAATGTTACCAATGTCGGTATCAAATGTACTTGCAAGCAGTGAAACAGGAGATTTTGATGTAATCGGTGGCGCTTTGGGTGTTGATTATACTTATACAACAACTGTTATAGACGAAGTGGATGTTAAAACACTGACCATCATAAAAGGTACAGAGCTAACAATTTCAAATGTCGACAAGAGTGTAGCTACGGAAGATCATCAAATTGTTGTTGCGGACGGAGTTGCTGCAAATATCAAACTAAATGGCGTTGATATAGACCTTAGCGATATTTTAGGGGGATCTCCGTTTGAAATAAAAGGGGATGCTTCTTGCAATATAACACTTGAGACAGGTAGCGAAAATACACTTGCCGGAGGAAGATTTGCGGCCGGTTTAACGGTTCAGGAAAAGGATGATAAGGTAGCAAGCGTTGAAATCGGAGGAAAAGGAAAGCTCGATGTATATTCAGGCCAACTATCTGCCGGAATAGGTTCGGGGAAAGGCTTTGATGCAGGAACTATCATTATAAACGACGGTTATATTACTGCAACATCTACCGGCGCTTCAGGCATAGGCGGATGTTACCCTAATACTGTCAATGGATCCTATGAGGGCTTCAGCGGTGGTACGATTGAGATTAATGGCGGAACCATAATAGCCACAGGCAATAACGGTTCCGGTATAGGTGTAGGCATGAGCGGAACCGGTGCAAGTATTACTATAAACGGTGGTGATATAACGGCAAAAAGCCTACTTCATGGTGCAGGTATCGGAAGTGGCATATCCAGCTATACATCACAAGGAAATGTTTTAGATAGTTTTATTACAATTACCGGTGGTAATATTTGGGCTACAGGTGCACACCAATATCCCGGTATTGGTGGCTCAGTATTTGGAACATCCGGTGAAGATATTTTCGGCGGTGAAATCACAATCAGCGCAGGAAATATAATTGCTACCGGGGGCACTAGTGCTGCGGGAATTGGTGGTGGATATGCTGTTAGCAACAAGAAGATTACTATCAGCGGAGGAAATGTTACGGCAATAGCAGGGATCAATGCTGCTGCAATCGGCGGGGGCGCTGGGTATTATTCCGGAATCGGCGATGGTGGCGAAATTATAATCAGCGCAGGCAAGGTCGTGGCATTATGTGTCGGTGACGGGGATGGAATAGGCAATGGTTCTAAAGGCGATAGTACAACATTTTCCACGGGTACAAACGGTAGCGCTTTTATTTATACAAACTCGATTACTGATAATGTCGTTAAAAGTGAGTGGTCGGGCTTAATCTATGAAAGTGGAAATGGGCAGTTCTATGGCAGCCTTAACTCTTTTGAGATAACTGAAGACTTAGTTATGAGCCTTAACGGAACTCTGAATATCGAATCAGGAAAGATGCTTACTGTCGGTAGCGGAGCGACTTTAAATAGTAGTTTAAATATAGTTGTTAACGGTGGCGGAAGTTTGATTAATAACGGAGTTATTGTAAACAACAATGTAATTGATAATGAAGAAAATTCTACTTTTACTAATAACGGAACAATACACAATAACGGATTTATAACAACGTCCCCGGGTGGTACTGTCAATAATCTGCAACAAAACGAGGCAAATCCAACGGTATCTATTGAAAATGCACAGCTCTATCTAAGAGAGGATGCGGGAGTTTTACAATATGCCATGAGTAATACCGCAAGTACAACATGGTTTACATACACAGGAGATTTTACGGTAAACGGTAGTAGTGCAAACGGCTTAACTGTTGTAAGCGGTACACATAATATTGTTTTAGATAGCGTGAACATTGCGACGGCAATCGAGATACCTGCAATAGATATAAATGGTGGTGCAAATGTAAACCTTACGCTGTCCGGTGAAAATGTGCTTACAGGAGGGTATAATGCCGCAGGAATACGTGTGCCTGCAACTGCGCAGATAATAGTTAACGGTAGCGGTTCGCTAAAATCATCGAGCACGTATTATGGTGCCGGAATTGGTGGAAACAATCGGGAATCAAGCGGCACTGTAACAATTGAAAGCGGAGATATTACTGCACTTGGCGGTCTCCAAGCTGCAGGTATAGGCGGTGGCAATAGTGGTTCGGGAGGCACTACCACTATAAGCGGTGGAACAGTAAATGCCGTTGGAGGAAGTAATGCTGCTGATATCGGTGGTGGTGCTAGCGGTTCGGGAGGAAATATAACTATTAGCGGAGGCAAAGTTACTGCTATCTCAGATGTCGTCAGACATGGAATAGGCGGCGGATATAAAGGAGATGCCGGCACATTCTCGACAGGTGTTAACGGCACTGCACAAATTGAAGCGAAGTTAATTGCCGATAATGACGATAAAAGCGGTTGGTCGGGCATAATTATGGATGGCAATAACGGTCAAGTCTATGGCGAACAAACTCTTGCGCATGATTTTGATGTTGCAGAGGGCAACACACTATCTATACCTGTGGGAAGCTCCCTTACTGTTCCGAGCGAATTTGAAGTTAACAACTACGGAACTATAAGCGAGGATGACATAACTCGCATCATTTTAAGCGGTGGTATTTTTAACAATTATTCTGCTATAAACCAAGACAAGGTAGATACGGCCAAAGCCCTTATTGAGGCATACGAATTTTCTAATCTATCAGGCTCTATAACAAACGAAACTGATGCTAACAGCGCTATCGCCTCGCAAGTCAACGCAATTAGCGGCATTTCTTTAGATGGAATTACCGTAAGCGTCGAGACGGGCGGCGACCCATTTGAAGTAGGCGCCCCATACAGTTTTACAGTTGGGCTAACAATAGAAAATCCTACTAAAACAGCCACCACGTCGGTTAAGACCGTTCTAGTAGGCACATCTATAACAGGTGCGGTAGTTACTTTGGATAGCAACGTTCTAAGCTATACAGGTCAGGAACTGACCAAGAATGTCACTTCGGTCGAGTTAGACGGAACGGCTCTGACCGAGAATGTCGATTACACTGTAAGCGGCAATAAAGCGACAAATGCAGGTAGCTACACAGTGACGGTCGAGGGAAAAGGCGAATATTATGGCACTGTTACAAAGAGCTACACCGTTGCAAAGGTAGACTACTCTTTGAGTCGTGTAGGCACAGGATTTGTAGGATATGGACATACGTCTACTGTCGATCTGTCCGCTTGGGGCGGTTTACTTGGAGCGAGCTTTGAAGAACAGTCAGGTTGGGAGCTAACAAGCACAAACATAGGTGGCGCAGCTGCTGTATTGGTCGACGGCAGTTACAGTATAGCAAACAATACTTTAAGCTATCAATTTAAGGACGATATAGGCCTTGTTGATGATACCGTTACATTTAAGATCGCTACTACGAGCACAAACTACAATAACTTTGAAATAACGATAACCGTAACGGTTGTAGATAACAACATACTAACAGCTGTTGCAAATCCCATTGTTCACACGTATAACGGGCTTGCTGTGGACAACTCCGCAATCACAGGTCAAGCAACATTTGACGGCGAGGACGTTGATGGTGTGTGGGAATTTGTCGCAGGGCAAGCTTTAACAAATGTGGCTGATAGCGGCGAGAAAAATGTCGTGTTTAAGCCGACAGATGTAACAAATTTCAGAGAGGTATCAGACACAATAGATTTAACAATTGAAAAGGCAATGCCAACAGGTCAGCCGACCTTTGAACCGATTACGACGGGCGGCAAAACCCTTGCAGATGTAGTGTTTGATATAGATGAAATTACCCCTTCGGGCGGAGAGCTTGGTTGGGAGTTAGAAAGCACTACTGCTGTAACGGCAAATAAAGCTTATAACTGGGTATACATACCGACAGACACTGATAACTACAAGGAGCTTAAAGGTTCTATCACACTGTATGTTGTAGCGGCAAGCGATGGTAGAGATGACAGAGATGATGTAAACTCCTTTTCGGTAGACCCTCATACAGGCATTATGTTTGCCGGAAGCTTTAGCTCGCTACCTGAAGTAGCTGAACTTCCTTTAAGTAACCCAACATATTTATCGACATTAAGACTCATGGAAGAACAGATCAGTCCTCTCATGGGCCTAAAAGTTGTGGGGGCATACGATATAACCTTGCGAAATGCATCGGGAGGTATAACGGTCAGCTTCCCTGTCGGCACGCAGTTTAACGATATGAATTTTGTCGTGGGACATCAGGCCACATCAGGATTTGTAATGTATTCAGGCATAGTCGAGGATGGTATGGCACATGTGCTTGCAAGAGGTTTTTCGCCCTTTATAGTGGCGATAGAAATCGAAAACGACATGCCCTTTAACGACGTGAAGGCATCCGACTGGTTTTATAGCGATGTAGAGTATACTTGGGTTAACGGCCTTATGTCCGGTGTGAGCGACACCGAGTTTTCTCCAAGCCAAGCCGCAACAAGGGCAATGATTTGGACTGTACTTGCAAGAATGGACGGCATAGAAACAGAGGGCGGTGCTACGTGGTATTCCAAGGCTCTTGACTGGGCTAAGTCAGAAGGCATAACAGACGGCACAGAACCGAACGGCAATATAAATCGAGAGCAACTTGTCACCATGCTTTACCGTTTCGAAAGCCCCACAGCGGTAACCACTCAAACGGTTCTGTCTCAGTTTACCGACAGTGGGGATATAAGCGAATATGCTATTTCCGCTATGGAATGGGCAGTGGCACAAGGCATTATTAATGGTAGCGACGGCAGATTAAACCCTAAAGACAATGCTACAAGAGCCGAGATTGCGGCAATACTGCATAGATTCATGGAGATGCAGTAGGCCAAGCGATTGATTTGTGCATTTGCAGTAAACAAAAGCTGACAGGTAGATCTTTATAAGCTTTAATTAAAGCACAGCATGTTAGGAATTTAAATTTTAAAGAGGGTAAGTTCGTTTGAAGATCCCCAGATTGTGCGGACTGCATAAAAAAGGCACTCGTTTGGTCAAGATATTGAAATTCAAGCAACATACTGACATCGTTTTTCAAGCGGTGTCAGTTTTGTTTTTAGTTGAATACGCTCATTGTTGCAAAAGTCTATCTATATTTTTTGCAGATAGCTACTATTTGCCAATGTGCTACTGTGCATACCAAAACAGAGAGCCACTCAAAGGTGAAATTCACACGTTTGATGAGGTTGTCATCTATGCGGCAAATGAAGTAAAAAAACGCAGATAAACGGCAGAAAACAGGCTTAGGGCGATATTGTCCCAAGCCTGTTTTTTTAGATTGGAGGTGTTATTTTGGCGACCACAAGGCTCATATCAATGCACCAAAACAAGGGCAAGGCGATAGCCGATTGCCTTGCACACGGCCTTTCTATTGTCGAAAATCCAAGGCGCTCCGACGGGGATTACGGCAAGTGGCTTGGCGATAAAAAGCCGCATTCTCACTTGGGAAAACTCCGCACCTAAAATCATCATATGACAACACCCAAAACACGTAGGTTTCAAGCGGCATTTTAGGGGTTTTTAGCCCCTAAAATGCCGCTGTCATCGGTGGTTTTGCAGGGTAACATCTTTTTTACTTAAGCTCGTTGCCTGTTGTCATTGAAATAGGTGTCGTCATCCATGCTACACTTTATTGTCTAAGATCCGCTACTTCTATATAAGCTCTTACTTCCCAAAATTCTTACTATTTCTCGCTATTGCAAGATCTAAGAAGTTAACCTTGCCATCGTCGTTTAAATCTAAGGCTTCCGTCTCAACAGTTGTTTGCTTGTTGTATACTTCTACGTCCGCAATTCTTCTCAAATCTTCCCTGTCAACGGTATAATCGCCTGTAACATCAGAATATTTTGGCTCATCGGTAAAGATTGGATAACTGCTCGCCGAATCAGACTTCCACCAGTATGCCTTTAGAGTATCGTCTGTTACATTGTCATTATAGGCTTTTGTACCGTCGTTTAGAGCTTCGGCGAGGTTGTTTTTAGAAATGGTGTCGTCTGCTGTAACACCCTCGTTTAAGGTGATTTCCGAGCTTTCCGACTCAAACCAGCCTACATTGGTAACAGTACCGTTAGATTGATTCACACCGACCGTTGCGCCCATGCTTGTCAAATAGTAACTGTTTACAACACTGCCGCTTGACTCGTTAGTGCCTACCACGCCACCTAAAACGTATTCAGAATTGTAATCAGGAGAGATATCAGCCGAAAATCCACCTGAGTTATAACAGTTTTCTACGGTTCCTCCGTCGTTATATCCAACCACGCCACCGAACACTGCCTTATAGTCTGTACCAAACGCATATAAGGATTCTTTGTTGTAGGAATTTGTAACCTCTCCATAGTTATAGCCCACTATGCCACCTAAAAAATCATCACTAGCAAGAGAAGCGCTGTTAGTGCAATTTGTTACCGTTCCTGCATTTTCACCTGCAATGCCACCTACTCGATTATTGCCCATTACAATTACGTTGTTACTACAATTTATAACAATTCCTTCGTTGTACCCAATTACGCCGCCGGCATTATCATTGGCCGTTACACTACCTTGAACGCTGAGATTTTTTACTGTACTACCAACGGCAGTATAGCCAAAAAGCGCTTGGTAATCGCTTTGAGGTGCATCTATCAACAACCCGGTAATATTAAAGTTTGCACCGTCAAAAGACCCTGTGAACTTGTTAACACTGTTTCCTATCGGATTCCAGCGATGTTCTGACAGGTCTATTTCATTTGTTAGTATATATCTGTCTGAGCCTCTGCCTTCAAGCACCTCTTGCGCAAGCCACGCAAGCTCTGCACCTGAGCTGATTTTATAGGGCGAATCTATGCTGCCATCTCCCTCTGTTGGTGCTGATATATTATCGATCCAATATGTTGCATAAACCGGATATCCACCATTTTGGTTTATGCTCGACTTCCATGCCTTCGCCGCAACTGTCGGCGGTTGATTGCCTTCCACATAGGGATCTGAATCTAAATTATACGCATTAGCACCTGCGTTAAGCGCATCGAAAAGACTTGACATAGGTATGGTGCTATTTACTGTTGCTTCGGAACCTATTGTAATAGCCGAGTTTGCCGACTCAAACGAGCCTACATTGGTTATAGTTCCGACCTTATACTTTACACCCACGCTTGCCCCAGTGCCGCTTTTGTAGTAGCTGTTGGTAATAATACTTGTGTTATTATTATCTGGATACCCCACTACACCTCCCACATTGACACTTGCAACACCTGCATCTATCGTGCCCATCGAATAGTTGTTTGTAACAAAACTTGAACTGTACCCCGCAATGCCTCCGACCTGGGCATAATCACCGTCTGCTGTAATGTTGCCTGTGTTGTAATTATTCGCAATGGTACCTTTTCTAACTTCGTCTTCATAATTGCTATAACCGGCAATGCCTCCGACCTTGACAAATGATCCATTAGCTGTGGCGCTTCCGCTATTGTGGTTATTTGTAACAACACCTAAGTTTCTCCCCACTATGCCTCCGACATTGGAATCATTACCATTAGCAGTAACGCTGCCGTTGTAGTTGCAATTCGTTATACTACCTGTATTATCTCCAACTATACCGCCGAGATCGTTCCTTTCAGCGGTATTTACAATTGTAATGTCGGCATCGCACATCGATATAATTCCACTATTAACGCCGGCTATGCCACCAACACCGACAATGCTATTTGTCGTAATCGTTCCACTATTGTTAATACTATTTGTTACGCTGCCTTCGTTCTCTCCCACTACGCCTCCAACACGGGAAGCACTACCTGATGCAGAAATCGTAGTGCTACTACTACTATTTACTACCGTCGCTGACGCTTGATTATGCCCTACCACACCTCCTATGTAGGGAGAGCTACCTGTGGTGGTAATGGCGCCACTGTTGGTGCAATTTATAATATCGGCTTGGTTAACACCTGCAATTCCGCCAATACTGTCATCACCCACAGACAGTATTTCTCCACTGTTGGTGCTCTCTTCTATGCTTTCAGCGCTTTGCGTTCCTACGATGCCACCGATAAATGAAGACTCCCCAGACGAGAGCGTTCCGCTATTAGTACAACTTATAATCATACCGCTACCATATCCCGTTATACCGCCAACATTAGAATATCCAGCTTTAGATGAAACCGTTCCGCTATTGGTACTATTTTCGATTTTGCTACTGCCACGGCTATAACCTACGACGCCGCCAACATTAGAATTTTCAGCCATAGCTGTAATTTTTGCGCTGTTGTTGCAGTTTATGACACTACCATAACTTTGCCCCACTACACCTCCGACATTGCTTTTGCCTGTGACTTCACCATCCACACTAACATTTTTTACCGTTCCAAAACTATCCAAATACCCAAAGAGCCCTTGCCGATCGCTTTCAGGTGCATAGATATAGATCCCGGTTATTTTTTTGTTTTCGCCATCAAAAGTGCCTCTAAAACTCTGGCTGTCAGCTCCTATCGGTGTCCATATATGTGCCGATAGGTCTATGTCTCTTGATAATGTATATGCATCTGCTCCCCTGTATGCATTTACCTCTTGCGCCATCCATGCAAGTTCTGCACCTGAGGTGATTTTATAGGGCGAGTCTATGCTGCCGTCACCCTCTGTCGGTACTGATACATTGTCACTCCAATATGTTGCATGAATCGGATAGTTATCGTTTTGCGTCGAACTTGGCCTCCAGCTTGTCGCCGCAACTGTAGGCGCTTGATTGCCTTCCACGTCAGGATCTGAATCTAAATTATACGCATTAGCACCTGCGTAAAGTGCATCGAAAAGACTTGACATTGGTATGGTGCTATCTTCTGTTGCTTCAGAACCTTTTGTAATAGCCGAGTTTGCCGACTCAAACGAGCCCACATTGGTAACAGGGTCATTATTTACGTTCACGAATACACCCGCAGGCCATCCCATACTATCTAAGTAGTAGCTATTTGTAACGCTACCACCGTTTATAGTCGCTACCACGCCTCCATAAATTCTATCCTCGTTTGTAATGACCTTACCTGTACTGTAACAGTTCGTTATATCAGAATCAATGCTTGTTCCCGATATACCACCAAAGTAACCTGCACCCGTTATATCTCCTCTATTATAGGAGTTCACAACGCTATCTGAGTCATTGAAACCACTGATACCGCCGACATATTCACTGCCCGTTACCGCCGCAATGTTATAGCAGTTTACAGTGCTACCATTGTTATTAGTACCTATAACACCACCGACATTCCAGTTTCCCGAAACTATGCCACTATTGCTGCAATTTGTAACACTCCCCGATGATTTACTCCCTATAATACCACCAACGCTACCATGTTCAGAAGCTGGGTCACTATCGCCATAAACTGCACCACTGTTAGTGCAGTTTGTGATACTGTTCGAACTGTTGTTTCCCACCCTTCCGACTATTCCACCGACTACCGAATCTCCTGTGACCGTGCTACCATTCGTACAGCCCGCAACGCTGCCTAAGGTAATATTTCCAACCAAACCGCCTACAACGCTTTGTCCTGTAACGACGACAGCACTATCACAGTTTTCGACACTGCCGGAGGCGATATTACCAACCAATCCACCTACATAATTACTACCGGTAACTTCCCCGAAAACGTTGACATTTTCCACTATCCCGCCTTCGTTAATATAGCCGAAAAGTCCTTGGTCTGCGCTTGACGTCGAATTTATGTAAAGACCGGTAATATTGCATTCTCCTCCATCAAAGGTGCCCTGGAAGTTGTTGGACAACGTACCTATCGGTGTCCATGGGTTTGAAGCTCCACCGAGATTTATGTCCGAGGTTAAGGTGACGGTTTTGCCCTTAAAATTTGTACCACTGTTAACAAGTTCAGCAAAACCCGCAAACTCTGCTGCGGTCGTTAGTGTAAAGCTTTCTGCGCTGCCATCCCCATACCAATCGGTATTTCTTGTACTTCCGTCCCACAAATCAACCGCATGTGATGATAGTGGCAATATCGCCATAATGCAGATGGCGAGTAAGATAGGTAATAGTTTTTGTCTTTTCATAAGTCCTCCAATAACTTTTTCTTTTTTAGTTTTTTATTTTAATAGTAGCACATTAGTTAAATATTATCAACAAGTTTTACAGAGTATTTAACGAATAGCAATACATTTGCCCCCAAAAAAACACCATATTAAAACAGACCATTCGGAAAATCCACATAATCTGTTTTGATATATTTTATTATCGATCTGCCAAGTGCCATGGACTACATCGGAGTCCATGGCACTACCGTGTACTATATGATAGTTTCGCATAATGTACTTTTTCTAACTATACCCTCATGCATGTAGAAATCTGTCGACATCAACATACCTGATCACAAAATCACATAGCTGCGGCAAGGCATCGACGCAGCTATGTGATTTCCGAGTTATAGGTCTTTGCGGCCGCTTTAATCGGTTACTTGCCGAAGTTTTTGCTGTTCCTTGCCATCGCAAGGTCAGCAAAGTTTATCTTGCCGTCGCTGTTTAAATCGAGCATTCTATTTTGCTCGGTAGTCGATTTATTATAGTTCTCTTCTTGTGATATTGCTACGAGGTCTTGAATATCTACACGACCGTCTTCAGTAGAATCTCCCCTCTTTTGCATAGTGGGAAGAAATCCGTGAGCCCCCGACCAATGTAGTGCAAGGTATTCAGGGTCTGTTGTATTGTAGGTGTCCACGCCTATATTTAGCACATCACGCAAGGAGGTTTTGCCATTTACTGCATTGATTAAAACCCCATCATTCGTGAAAGGCTCCATGTTTTGGGCGCTGCTCTCTTCAATGCCCACCCCTGTTTCTATCTGATTGCCGTTTGTTATTGTAACGCTCTCAAGCCAAAAGGCACTTTGAACAGTTGCTGTATTTTTTCCGGCAACTGCACCCGCTCTATGAGTGTCATTTATTAAAGAGGCCTCAACATTGCCTGCCGAATAAGCGTTTGATATCAGGCTTTCACTTCCATTCAACCCAACAATTCCACCTGCAGTATCTCCATATATGCTTCCTGTGTTGACGGCATTGCGCACCGTTCCTCCGTTGTTCCATCCAACAATTCCACCTATGTTGAAGTTCTGCCCCTCAATATCTCCGCTGTTTTTAACATTTAGAATAGTGCCACTATTATATCCTGCTATGCCTCCGACATCTCGAGAACTGGATATTAAATCACAGTCACTTTGAACATTTACTATGGTACCACTATTATATCCTACTACACCGCTGATATACGACCTTGCATTGACCGTCCCGGACACGCTTAAGTTTTTCACCACCCCGGAAGTTTTAAGTCCGGCAAAGAGCGCTCGATAGTCCTCTTCGCTTCCTTGCGTGCCTACATCAAGCCCTGTGATTTTGTGGTTATCACCATCAAAAACGCCACCAAAGTAATACTCCTCCCTTCCTATTGGGTTCCACTTGTATGACGACAAATCTATATCCCTGTCAAGGCGAACGGTCGCATATAGCATTCTATCGTTATCGACCTCAAGGGCAAACCATGCAAGCTCCTCGGGTGTGCTTATAACATAAACCCCGTCGGTCGGCGTTACAGGAGTGGTATAGTCGCTCCAGTTATTCGTAGCCTCATAAGTGGTAGGGTAGCCGCTAATAACCTTCCATCTAATCAGGCGTTTTTCCACATTCAAGGCATCGACAAGGCTCGTAATATCGCTCTGCTCTCCTACTGTGATGGACGGAGAGAAGGTGCCGCCTTGCTCAAATGGATGTACATCACGAACAGTGCCGCCACTTTGACCAAGTCCAAGAGCCGTGTTATCTTCGAGCCAGAACGAAGAAGTAAGGCTTGACGATACTCCCGATTGTTTTCCTACAATAGCACCGACCTGATTAGTTCCGCTAACCGTTGCTGTGGTGTAGGAGTTGCCAAGCTTGCCTCCGTAGTTGTCCCCTATTATGCCGCCAACACGCTCATTTCCGTATAATGTGCCATGTACTGCTACATTTGATATATTGCCAAAATTTGCACCTGCAAGTCCGCCTGTACTGCTTGCGCCGATCATAAATACATCGTCGAGCATAATATTCTCAATGATACCGTCACTCCCCACCACTCCGAAAAGACCGCTGTCTTGAAGTGACTGTGTCATTGTCAGGCCGCTTATTTTGTATGTATGTCCATCAAATATGCCTTTGAAGTGATTTGCAGTGCCTGCAGCTCCAATGGGCGACCACTGTAAACCACTGAGATCAATATTTGCTCCAAGCGTAATGGTTTGACCTGCAAAATCATCCTGTCCACTTCGTGATTGTGCCGCTATATATGCAAGCTGCTCGGCGGTAGTTACTGTAAAATCTCCACTTGACTCCACTCCCGTACCGTCAGCAAAGGACGACCATCCATAGATATTGAGTACAGGCTTACTTGCACTCTCCCCCTCTGTCCACGGAAAGGCGTATCCGCTTGGCGTCAGTGCGTCGTTGTAGGAGGCAACACTGCTATTTAGGGCTGTTAGCAAAGTTCCACCGCTCGTTAGAGTGCCAACTTGTGCATAGGACTCGAAACTTTCCCCTGCACTACCCGTACCCACTCCCGTTTCCGTGGTGTTTCCGCCAAAAATCGTTATACCATCAAGCCAGTATCCGCTTGACACCTTGCCTTCTACATCATCATTTTTTCCTATAATCGCACCTATAATCGGGCTTTCCGTCGCTCTTGCCGACAGGTTTCCGGCATTATATATGTTTTTCACGCTGCCCGACAAACTGTTATCTGCGACAATGCCGCCTACAATGGTGTCGCCTTGTACTTGTCCCATGTTTGATGCGTTAAACAGAGTGCTATTGTTACTGCCAACAACACCGCCTACCACGATTAAGCCACGCACATAGCTACTGCTTTGCACGCTGTCCACATGCCCCGAGTTTGTTCCACCGATACCGCCAACAAATGTTCCACCGCTCGGTATCCCGTCTGTCGTTGCATAAGTGATACTTCCGTTCTCCTCGTTTCTTCCGAAAATTCCGCCGACAGTTTCTGTGCCTACAATCAAACCGGACACATGCACATTGCGCAAAGTGCCATAGTTGTGTCCAACTATACCACCGACAAACTCTTTACCTATAATGTTTGCCCCACTAAGTGTTACATCTTGCACTACACCACCTGCATTAACAACACTAAAGAGACCGACTTTGTCATTTTTCGACTGTATATACAGTCCGCTTATTGTATGTCCGCCGCCGTAGAAAGTTCCTAAAAACTCGCCTTCGCTTGCGATAGGTGACCAAATGTATGCAGATAGATCAATGTCTGCTGTAAGTATAATTGTATCACCTTCAAATGTAATGCCGTTATAGCTTTGCTCTTCAATCCAAGCAAGCTCATTTGCGGTATTTATTATATAGCTCCCGTTTTCCTGTGTAGGCGTGCTGACATGATCCCTCCACAATTCTGTCGGAACTGCCGTTATTGGGTTAGCATCAGTGCCTGCTACCCATTTAAAAGAAGACTCCAGGCTCGCATCAACAGTACGTGATGCATTTAACGCATCTATCAGTGTCGTAATACCACTTTCATTGCCAATCGTGATAGCCGACGAGAACACATATCCGTTATTGTTAGTAAACTCATGAGTTGTAATAACACTCTCATTACCTTCGACATAGCCACCAACGTGGAATTCGCACGATGTATCGAGATAAAAACCGTGTTCGATAACAGCGTTGTTGTTAAAACCTACTACGCCTCCAAACATCGGCTGCTCCTCCGTGCTTATTGGCGACAAAATGACTTCCGCTGCATTGTAGGCAGTCGACAGATACCCGTCTGTGTGAACGCCTATAATACCTCCTATGTCCTTGTTACCGTGGATAGCATCTCCTATGCTGTAAACATTCATAACATTGCCGCCAAGGTTCCAGCCTACAATACCGCCTGCACTTTTATCTGCGTTGACTGTAGCCATGTTTACAGCATTCATGAGCAGCCCATCGTTGCGCCCGATTATGCCTCCAGCCTCATTTACTAATGCTGATACAATAGCGTTATTGCTGACATTGTTAACCGTAGCGTTATGGGAGCTTGCACCGATAATTCCACCGACAGCCGCATTACCGCTAACGTGCCCGGAGAGCACATGAATGTCGGATACAGCTCCAAAGTTCGAGCCGATAACAGCGCCGATATTTGATCCACTCGATTCAACAGTAACATCTTCCAAATTCACATTGTGAACACGCCCCGAGTAGTTGACATACCCAAACAGACCGACATGATTGTCGGTAGACTCTATGATAAATAGATTAGAAATTGTAAAGTTACTTCCTTCAAAAGTACCATCAAATTTACTACTCCCATTTCCTATAGGAACCCACCACGCACCACTTAAATCAATGTCGCTTTGAAGTTGCACGACCTTGTCCTCAAAGTCATTTGTGCCGCTGTTTACCTGCTGTGCAACCCAAGCGAGCTGCTGAGGAGAGCTCACATAGTAAAAAATACCCTCCGGTGTAATAGGCGCTACATCATCACTCCACATTGATGGCGAAGATGCAAATGCCGTTGTAGGAAAGATCATGGCACTCAAGCAAAATAGTAGAACAAACATTCCGATAAACTTTTTAGTCATTGTAAACTACCCCCAAAAAAAATAGTAGTTTTTAAAGTTCCTCTCCAAGAACTTTGCAAAACATTATTACGCTCCGCCTGAAGCAAACCGTGCTTTTCACCTTTGCAGTTTGTTTTGGCATTGTTGCAACATGTGCATGATTTAATGCCGAATATGAACCAATAGGTAGATAAAAAGCGCTGTACGCCACTCAATAAAAAACACATCGGTCTGTACAACAAAAACAAAAGTCAATCATGTAAGCATGACATAGTTTTAGATTAACTTAGCTCTTTATACAGATTGATTATACCATAACATGGTATATAAAGTCATCCCCAAGTTTGAGAATATTTGTGTTTTTGAGGGACTACTCCGTCACCTCGACAAGCGTGGTGTATTCTTTAACTGTTCGGTCGGTTTCGATGGTTTTGCCAATCAACCGCTCGGTAGGTGTATGGGGTCCGTTTGCCCTCGGAGTGGTCTTTGTGGTTTGTTTTGCTCTATGGTTGGGAGTTTATTTTTGTGCCTCCTTTTATTTGGTGAAGCATAAAAGAGGGTAAGTTCATCAAAAAACTCACCCTCTTTTATGCTTTTTGCAACTTTTTTCAACGCCCTGCTTTGCAACGTGAAAAAAGTGTTTTTTCTTTACTGGACTTGATTTTTTATGGTAAATCTTTCTTATTTAGTAACCCTCAACGCACCCCCCTGACTCCTCACCCACATATCAATCCCATTCCCATAAACCTCGACCCTCACCCCATAGACCCCGTCTCTCTCCCACAATACGTCTGCCGTAGGCAGTCTATCGAGCACTGCTTCTATCGACGCACCGCTATACTCAAACTTCACCACTCTGAGCTCGCCGGAGAACATAAACTGCACTCTTTTTCTAAACTCCCCATCGTCGAACTTGTCCTTGTACGGCACCTTAAAGCTATCCTTTGTGCCGTTGTAGCGTTCGATTCGGTCGATTCTAAAGACCGTTGGGAATCCTTTATCCTCATTAGCCATGTAGGGCTCTGTGAGCATTGTTATAAAAACGATAGTTTTCTCATCACACTGCCCCCCCAAGCACTATTTCCTCGATTTAAAATCCTCGTCTATTTCCTCTCTCCAATTAGCATCAAGGTTTTTGTTTTTACGAACACCACTTATCGCAGCGCTAATCACCGAATAGTTTAGTGCCGTGCCTACACAGTCGGAATGGTAGTTTACAGCCTTTTCTCTGTCTATTCCGAATTTACCGGCTTCAGTCTCTGCATCGATATTTGCACCTAAAAAGATGTATTCAAAGCCATACTTTTCCTTAGTTTCACTAATAAGCGATTTAACTTTTTTGTAGCTAAACTCACGGCTTGCATTTTCAAGGCCGTCTGTTGTAATCATGAACATCACTTTTTCGGGCCGCTCGGCTTCGGTTGTGTTTTTGTATGCGTTTAAGGTTTTGTTTATGGCATTTCCCATAGCATCGAGCAGCGCTGTTGAGCCTCTTACATAGTATTCTTTGTTGGTCATCGACTTTACGCCTGTGAGGTTAAGTCTGTCGTGAAGTAGCTCGTATTTGTCGTCAAAGAGCACCGTTGTGATTACCGCCTCCCCTTCTTCCTGTTTCTGCTTTTCGAGAAGCGAGTTAAAACCTCCTATTGTGTCGCTTTCCAGCCCACTCATCGAGCCGCTTCTGTCCAAAATAAATACCAGTTCCACTAAATCTTTTTTCATGACAATGTTCTCCTTTAAGTTTTATTTGACTTAATGGTAACATTGTTTTTTGTGTGAGAGGTCGCATGACAGGCGACATGTTGCGTTAAGATTCTCTCTTTTTTCGCTTTGATACAAGTGCACCCGATAGCGGCAGTAATCATTATACCATTTTATGCCCCTAATAGATTTTGTCCTAAGATAAACAGCGTTTCGTTGACTTCAAAGATATCGTATATCTCATTTATGATGAAATACTCCACGATAAGGTCAAACTTGCTACTGCGGGACAAGGCAAAGCCAGCTGTCATAAGGAGATCCTTTGTTTCATCCAGCGACAGTTCAAGCGCAAGGCTAAGGGCAAGCACGGTCGATTTGCTCGGTTTATAGTCCTTGTTGCTTCTGATTTTCGAGAACAACTTTCTGTCTATGTTTGCTTTTTTGTAGACCTCAACGTCTGTCTTTTGTTTGATATCAATTAGCTTTAACAGGCGCTGTGAGAATGTGTCGTCCACTTCGGTTAGGATATCGTCAAGAGAGCGTGCCTTCTGAGCTTTATTGTTATAATCATTTGCAAGAATGGCTCCTACAACGCTGGAGCTCATTTCTTCTACTATGTTCCGAGGGCGCTTAACGAGATTCACGTCTACATAGTTATCGTCGATATACTGGGAGACGTCGTTGTACAGTTCTTTTGAGATGCTAAAGGACTTGTTGTCAAAAACGACGATGTATACCGTCATGTCGTGTTCAAGTAAAAACTTTTCTATCGCTTCGCTTGCAATGTTAAAGGCCTTCTCTTTCGGGAACCTAAACGCCCCTGTAGAGATAAGAGGAAAAGCGATGCTTTCTATTCCGTTTTGCAAGGCAAGCTCTAAAGCTGTGGAGTAGCAACTTGTCAGAAGCTCCGCTTCGCCGCTTTCCCCGCCCTTCCAAATTGGCCCGACGGTATGTATGACATATTTGCATGGCAGGTTATACCCTTTTGTGATTTTCGACTTGCCGACTTCACAGCCGTTAAGAGTTATGCACTCTTTGAGCAGCTCGCTCCCGGCCGCTTTGTGAATTGCACCGTCAACACCACCGCCACCACGCAAAGATTTGTTGGCGGCGTTTACAATGGCGTCGACTTTTAGTTTTGTTATGTCGTTTCTGGTTATCAGTAGTGGCATGGGGAGGCTCTCCTAAAATTGATTTGTAGTAGTCCTAAGTAAATTAATTTATGCATTATCTAAAGGCAAATAATTACACATTATATATAGTTTTGTAAAATTTTACTATATTATTAGCTGTTATTCAACATTATTATTGTGAACAAAAAAATCAAGCCGTATATTGAGCTAATAAAAAAATGACGGGATAGATTGTAGTTCATTTTCTAAATTCTTTAACAAGAAAGGTAACAGCTCAAAAACTGTTACCTTCATCAACGTAGTTGTGTCAATCATTATTAGTTGCACTTTGTTATGCACACGTTTCATTCCAATGCCTAAAGATAGTGACAAGCACATGTGCTCCCCAACTCTTTTACTACCTATCCCTATTCTTGCAGTGTCACCTTTTGTAAACAAAATATAAACAATCGCTTTCGATATATTGCGTCATGTTTTAATTCTATTGTATAATTATATAATAAGCAGAAATATATAAATCCACAGATTGCATCCCCCGGCTACCTCAAAATAAATAATATAACAATATTTCGATCGGAGGATAACAATGGCTCTGTGTAAAAATGAGTTTCAGATAGTAAATGTAGGGGCGTTGTTAGCTTCCAATCTTGCTATACCAAGTTATCAAAGACCCTACAAGTGGAGCACAAGCTCGGCTAGCAATTTGTTTAATGATATATATGCCGAATATAAAAGTAGCGAAAAAGAATATAGGCTTGGAACTGTAATTTTACACAAGAGCCATGATAAGTATTACATTGTTGATGGGCAGCAAAGATTGACGACTTTAGCTATCATTTTGTATGCATTGGGAGCTAAAACTGACATTACACTGTTGAACCAAGAGTACGACCTGCTTTCAGAGCCCGCAATATATAGTAACAGTCAAATTATACAAGCTTTGGTTGGTGATTTTGCTGTGGATAAAGAGAAGTTCAAAAAATACATTTTAGAAAAATGTGAAGTGGTAAAAATTGTTACCGATTCAGAGCAAGAAGCGTTTCAGTTTTTTGACTCTCAAAACTCAAGAGGTAAATCTTTATTGCCGCATGATTTGCTAAAATCGTATCACCTAAGAGAAATGAAATCTGAAAATGGCGCCTATAAAATAGAGTTGATAAATAGTTGGGAGAATAGAAAACAAGAGGAAATCGAACAGTTGTTCGAAATGTACTTATTCCCTCTCTCGCAATGGTTTAAGGGAAAATCGGGGCTATATTATTCGAGTAGTAAAATTGAAGAATTCAAGGGTATAAAAATAGATTTTCAATATAGCTATGCAACGCACGAAAAAGCGGCTAATTTTTTTATTGAGCTGTTTAACTCTTGTGGAAATGGGATTTTAACTGGGGTTCATAAGCTTAATCAATTTCAGATTACAAAACAGCTAATTGCAGGCAGAAGATTTTTCGAATACACGCTTCATTATATGAACTTGCTTGAGATGGTAAGAGAAAAACTTAAAAACAATGTATCCGAAGCATATATGCCATGCAACAAAACAGGTGATAGGTATGTAAAACAGCTCTTTGAAGCGGTTTCCTTGTTCTTTGTAGATCGGTTTGGAATTGATGAGCTAACGCCTCACATTATTAAAAAACTGCATTATTGGGCTTTTAGCTTACGACTCGTTATGAATAGCGTTTATAAAGAAACTGTCAACAACTATGCATTAGGCAAAAGCGAGCGGCTAAATAAAGGGTTAGATATATTTACTCGAATAAACGAGATGAAAAGGCCCGGTGAAATTAACTTGATAATTTTAGACAGTCCGACTTGTAACCCTTCCCATGCCAATAGTTATCATGAACTTAAACAATATATGGGAGTAAAAGAAAATGAGTAATTCCGAAATATTAACAGAGCAGTCTGTGTCAAAATTGTTTGAAAATGTAGAATACGAAATCCCGATATATCAAAGAAACTATGCGTGGAAAGCAGAGCACATCGAGCAACTTATTAACGACATAAACGATGTCTGTGAAAATCAAACTTATTACTTGGGTAGCCTTATTGTAAACAAAAAAGGGCCAAATAGTTATGAAGTTATAGATGGTCAGCAAAGGCTTACCACACTATTTTTATTGCATAAAGTTCTTTATGGAAAAACAGTTAAAAATGTTCTTAAATTTGAAGCGAGACAAATTGCCAACAACACTTTAAAAAACATTGGCGATCATGGGGATAAAGAGTTTTATGTTCCCGAGATAGTAGAAGGCTATGAAGTAATCAAAAAAATGATTGGAGTCACAGTTGCAGATAAAGAGGATTTTATCAAAAAGCTTGATAAGGTTAGCATAATTAGAGTGCAAGTTCCTGAAAACATTGATTTGAATCACTATTTCGAGATTATGAATACCAGAGGCGAGCAGCTGGAACTTCATGAGATAGTCAAGGCAAAGGTCTTGAGTGTTCTAAGTAGTGAGCATGATAAAAAGACAGGGGCGATAATTTGGGATGCTTGCGCTAAGATGAACACTTACATACAGATGAACATTGCCAAAGACAAAAGAAAGGGAATCTTTGGAGACAATTGGGATCAATTTAAACCAAAAACTTTTGATTGTTTAGCTTGTTGCTTTAATGAGAGCGAGCACTATGCTGTGAACACATCTTCTCTATTAAGTATTTTAGAAAAGAAAGATGTCGATTTCAAAAATAATATTAGTGCTGAAAACGAAGAAAACAGCCGATTTGAGCCGATAATTAATTTTCCAAATTTTATATTGCAAGTAAACAAGGCAGTTGCAGAATGTGATAATCTGGACGACAAGCGGTTTATTGCCAACATGGCAAAGCACTACGAATCAGAAGAAAATGCAAAATTGTTTTTGTTTAATTTTTTGAAGTACAGGTTTTTATTTGATAAATATATTGTTAAAAGAGAGTATGCAAAGAATTACAAAGAAGATGGCAGATGGTCACTGCAACAACTACAAAGGTATAGGGAAGAAGGCGCAAAAGGAGACAGTGCTGACAAACCGAAGTATGTAGCAACATTTAGTGACGACAAACTAAACAAGCAGATTAGAACATTGCAATCTTGTTTTCGTATTACATATACCTCGCCAAAGGTAATGCACTGGATTCACACCATTCTTAAAGAAACATCGAATGATATAGCAACGGAAACTCTACTACATAAACTTGAAAAATATGGAATAGGCGAAGTTGAAAAGGCCGATTACAAAAATAGAAAAGGCTTTGAGCTTGAGCGAATTGTTTATTCCTACCTCGACTATATTCTATACCGAGATGGATTTGAAAAACACCTTGAAACCGAAAGATCGGATTTTTACTTTCAATTTCGAAACTCAGTTGAGCATTTTTACCCTCAAAATCCAGCGGAAGATGACCGCTGGGATGATAACGCATTAAATGGCCTTGGGAATTTGGCCTTAATTACCATATCCGGAAATTCTAAATTTTCAAACATCTCACCGGACAGCAAATTAAAAACTTACCCGAGTGTTATTAAGCAGAGTTTAAAGCTTGTTTTGATGAGCAAAATGATGGATCAGCGTAATGGTTGGACAAAAGATATCTCAGAAGATCACGGAAAAGTAATGCTTGATTTATTAAAAAAAGAGTGTAGCAAGCTACAAACAACGGAGGATAACTAATGTCTATAAAAAAATACAATAAACTTGTTCGAGATAAAATCCCTGCTATAATAGCTGCATCTGGCAAAGAATGTGTTTTTAAAACCTTGCCTGATGACAAATACATAGAAATGCTCGACGCAAAGTTGCTCGAAGAGTGTAATGAATATCTGGAGAGCAAATCACTCGAAGAACTTGCCGATATACTCGAAGTAATAAGAACGATAAGTGTCACACGAGGTTATAGTTTGGAGCAGTTGGAGCAAGTACGAAAAGAAAAAGCGGAAAGCAGAGGCGGATTTGAGGATAAGATATTACTAACCAGTGTAATTGAAGAGTGAGGTTAAACGCATGAACAACCACTTAGCTTCCACAGGCAGTATTGCCGAGGATTTGTTTATAGAGCTGTTTAGCGATACCTTTGGAGCCGAAAAGGCAGGGTATCTCTATTCGCAGTACCCGTTTTTTGATATTTACCAAAACAGCCGTTTTGCTGATTTTGTTCTTGAAAATGGGCCTCGACGTGTCGTGATAGAGATTGATGACGAAGCTTCTCATAATAAAACTTTGGTGTCGCAAAACAAATTCTACGACGATTTGCTAAAGCAGAATAGCATCGTGCACCTTGGGTGGGATATATTCCGTTTTGCGGTGCGTCAGATGCAGATACAGCCCGATACAGTGAAGGATGAACTGCGTGTTTTTCTTGGAACCCATCCTCACTTTAAGGAAATCGAGGATTATTTGCCGTCGCAAAAAGGTAAGGCTCTTGATGGCAAAAATCTCGAGCTTAAGGAGCACCAAAAGGCCGCAATTAAAGCTCTACATGCAATGCGCAACAACAACGAAACGATCGCCCTACTCTACCATGCAACCGGTACCGGCAAGACGGTAACCGCCGTTATGGATGCAAAAGCACTTGGGAAGAGAACTCTTTTTCTTGCTCACACTCACGAGCTTGTCGAGCAGGCGACAAAAGCATTTCGAGAGCTGTGGCCGAGAGCGTCGGTTGGCTCATATGTTGACTCGATAAAGCAGCCCAATGCCCATGTTGTATGTGGTAGTATTCAGAGTGTTGCGCTTAATCTTGAAAAGTTTAAAGACAGTGATTTTGACTATCTGATTATAGACGAAGCACACCACGCGTCGGCCGATACATATCAGAAGGTGCTCTCATACTTCAGACCTGAGTTCACGTTAGGGCTTACTGCAACTCCCGAGCGAACGGACGACAACACGATTATCCTCGACATTTTCAAGAATACGGCTCACAAGCTCGATATCCAAACGGCTGTCGAGATAGGCGAACTTGTGCCTGTTCGTTGTATTCGTATACACACAAATATCGACTTGACCAAAGTGCGGTTTAACAGCGTTAAATATAATATTCGAGAGCTCGAGAGCAAGATATATGTTCCCGAGAGAAATAATCTTATCGTAGAAACATGGCTGCAGTACGTTAAAAATAAGCGCACCGTTGTTTTTTGCGCAAGCGTTAAACATGCCGAACAGATTGCCTTATTGTTTAGAGAGGAAGGAGTTAAAGCATCGTCTGTATCGGGCGGTATGAAGCCAAGCGAACGCAAGGAGGCACTCGCCAATTTTGAGAGTGGAGACACTCCTGTTTTGTGCGCATGTGATTTGCTAAACGAGGGCTGGGATTGCCCTCAAACAGAGGTTTTATTTATGGCGAGGCCTACGATGTCCAAAGTGCTTTATACGCAACAACTCGGACGAGGCATGCGCCTTGCCGATGGCAAAGAATCTCTTATGGTTTTCGACTTTGTGGATAATGCAAGCCAGTACAATATGCCTCAATCACTTCATAGGCTCTTTAAGCTAAAAGACTACAAGGCAGGCGGACTTGCTCTTGCGCCGAGCGCACAAAAAACGGCCGAGCAGGAGCTATATGCAAGGGGCGAGAAGCCCGATGCACTTATAGACTGGCCGGTCGATGCCACCGATTATGAAATTGTCGACATCTTCAACTGGCAGGAAGAGGCCGAAGGCATGATCTCGCAAATGGAATTTGTCAGGCGTGTCGATGTTCAAAGCGAGACCATAGAGAGATATGTTAGAGAAGGCATGCTTATCCCCGATCTTATAGTGCCCATGAGCGAGCATCGCACTTTTAAATATTTTAAAGAAGAAACTCTCGAGAAATATGCAAAACAATTTGGCTGGCAGTTAATTAGCGATGATAACCGCAAGGATTTATTTATGGATATGGTTCGTCAGATGGATATGAGTTACTCCTATAAACCCGTGCTGTTAAAAGCAATTTTACTTTATTCCGATGATAAAGGAAGAGTGCGGTTATCCGATATTGTATCTTATTTTAAAGAGTATTACGAAGGCCGCAGAGCAAATGGACTTACGATTGAAAAGGCCAATAGCATTTACGCTAAAGGCGGCTATTCTGATAAAGAAGTCGAGCGCAATGTTCTGTCAAACCCATTCAAGCGCTTTGAAGATATGCAAATGGTACGGCATACCAAGACGCTTGGAATAGTAGAGGTCGATAGTTCCGTTTGGAAGAAGCTTAGCAAAGACGAGAAGGCGGAAATTGATAGGGTTTGTGATGATAAGTTAGATGGATATTACAAGAGGTTGAAATAGGCTACTACAAGGAAAATATATTTTACAATACACGGAGTGCTCATGAACACAAAAGAATACATGGTTATAGCAAAAGGCAGGATAATAACCAAAGATGTGGCATTTACTAAGTATGACCCGGTTGCAAAGAGAAGGATGGTTCAATTTAATAACGGCAAGGTATTTAATTATAATTATACTAATATTCTAATCCTCGACAACCCCGTATTGCTTTCCCCTCAAACACATCATGCGTTTTATAGTGGTGTTGAAATTAGCAATATAAACATGATATACATGTTTTCCTTACAGCAGACAAAGTATTATCATATCGTCTTTGAAAGTGGCGCCGAGCGAGATTACTTTGGAGATGAAATTGAGGTTTTAGAGTCGTCTTTGACAAACAAAGAAAGCAAAAGAGTTTTCGACTATTTCAAAAATGTCTCAAGCGTTGTTAGTTTAAAAGGCGACGATGGGAGCAGTCTTCTTGAAAATCAATACAACAAAATCGACTTTATAAGTCCTAACAGTGCACTTTCCATATATCTAAACCCAAGCAAAAACAAGATAAGAAATAACGGCAACAGTATACCGATTTTCCCATTCGGATGTAATGGGAGTCAGTTTTCGGCTGTAAAAAACGCTCTCGATAATCAAATAAGCGTCATCGAAGGCCCTCCCGGAACAGGGAAAACTCAGACTATTTTAAATATCATTGCAAATCTTATAGTGCAAAATAAAACTATTGCTGTTGTGTCGAATAACAACTCTGCGACGGAAAATGTTCTTGAGAAGTTAAAAAAGTACAACATGGACTTTATCATTGCCCCTTTGGGAAATCGCACAAATAAATCAGAGTTTATAGAAAAGCAAACAGGTGTATATCCCGATTTCAGCAGTTGGCAAAGTTTGAAATTAGGTGATGAGCAGTTTTATAGCAAAATTCAAGCTACCTCGAGTAATTTGAGTGCCATATTCGAAAGCCAAGAGCGGCTGGCGATTGTCAAACAGGAAATAGAAACTGTAAGTACCGAATACGAGTACTTTAACGAGTATCAAAAAGAGACCTGCCGAGATGATTATAATGTCAAAATCAATGACAGTATCAGTTCAGAAAAGATAATGCGATTATGGCAATACTACTCTTTTAAGTTTAAAGATCAGAATAAAATTCCATTTTTGCATAAGCTCAATTTGTTTTTGTTTTATGGCATTAATACATTCAAATACCAAGAAGAAGGCATTGAGCAGCTCAATGTCTTCTTGCAGTCTTGTTTTTATAAAAGGCGGCTGAATGAGCTTGAAAATGAGCTACAAAATTTACAACAAAAACTCAAAGATAGCTCTGCAATAGAGCAAGCAGACGAGCTACGTGAGATCTCGCTCGTCTATTTAAAATCTTATCTGCGCAAGCGTTACGGCAACAAGCCCAAACGGAACATTTTTACTAGCGATGATTTGTTTAGAAATACAGTAGATTTCCAAAAGGAATACCCAATAGTTCTTAGCACAACATTTTCGGCTCGAAGTAGCCTTTCCAGAGATGCAACTTTTGATTACCTCATCATGGACGAGGCCTCTCAGGTAGATGTTGTCACAGCGGCTTTAGCGCTATCTGTTGCCAAGAATATTGTTGTGGTGGGAGATACAAAGCAGCTCCCTAATGTAGTAACCGACGAAATGAAAGCTCAAATCGAGCCGATTTTCAAGGCGGCATCTATCAAAACAAGCTACAACTTTACCGAAAACAGTTTTTTAAAGTCTCTATGCGACCTAATCCCAAATGTTCCAAGAACACTTCTTCGAGAGCACTATCGATGCCATCCGAAGATAATCAACTTTTGCAATCAGAAGTTCTACGACAATAAACTTGTAGTAATGACAGACGATAATGGCGAAGAGGATGTTATTGCCGTGACAAAAACAGCACAAGGATTTCACAGTCGCGGGCATATGAGTCAGCGTCAAATTGATGTTATTAAAGAAGAAATCTTGCCCATTACTCGCTATAACGACAATGAAATAGGCATCATCGCTCCATACAACAATCAAGTATACGCAATGCAAAGAGCGCTTACGGGTAGAAATATTGACGTTGCCACTGTCCACAAATTTCAAGGTCGGGAAAAGGATGTAATCATAATGTCGACCGTCGATGACGAGATTACAGATTTTACCGATAACCCGTTTTTATTAAATGTTGCGGTATCAAGAGCAAAAAAGCAACTTCACCTTGTGGTTTCTGGCAATGACATCCAAAAGGACGGGAACATAAACGATCTGATTAATTATATCGAGTATAACAACTTCACCATTTCAAACAGCAATATCTACTCGATTTTCGACTACCTTTACAGCCATTACACTGATGCTCGAATCAAGTATTTGAAGGAGCAAAAAGTGGTGTCGGAGTATGATAGTGAAAATTTAATGTATGCTTTGATTGGCGAGGTGCTGTCACGAGACAGATTTAAAACGCTAAAGGTTGCGGTGCATCAGCAGTTGAAAATGATAATCCGTAATCCGAAACTGCTCAATGACGAAGAAACTGCCTATGCCATGAACAATTGGACTCACGTTGACTTTCTTATTTATAATTCCGTTAGCAAACAGCCTGTATTAGCCGTTGAAGTTGATGGCTATAATTTTCATAAAGAGGGCACGAAGCAGCATGAGAGGGATAAGATGAAAGGGCACATATTAGAATTGTATCAGATTCCTTTGATACGGTTTTCTACAAATGGTAGTGCAGAAAAAGAAAAGCTAATTAGTCGGTTGAGCGAGGTTTTGGAGTGATGTGCTGAACCGGTATAAATGCAGGGTAAAACGCCCTTACAAAAGCAGCTGATGACAAGCAAATTGCTAGTCGTCAGTAAGCGTCAAACGACCCCGTAAGTTTCAAAATCGAAACTTACGGGGTCGTGATTCATGAAGGTACTTTGCAGATAACGGTAGGGATCGAGCCCGTTTTACTTGGCAGTCTCAATAATGCTGTACATGACCGCACTGCCCTGCGCCCCTTCGGGAGTGTTTGAAAACAAGAAGTTCTTGCGGCCGATGACAACGGATTTAATGCTGCGCTCAGCACGATTGTTGGCGAGCTCGAGCCTACTGTCCTTCAAGTAGGCTCTCAAATAAACCTCTTGGCTCTGCAAATAAGTAAGCGCTTTGCCGAGGGCAGACTTAGGAGCCGCACCTCTTGTTTTTGCCCATGCAAAAAGCTCGTCTAGGACAGGTTTCGCCTGCTCTAGCCGCTTTTCATAGCGCTCCTCCGGCGCCAAGTCCGCTAAAGTTTGCTCAATCTTAAATAATTTGCAACAATAAGCCTGCCCCGTCACTGCTGCACCGGAGAACTGCTTGCCCTTGGGCAAAGACTTCACCACCTCCTCAAAGTATCACCTGGCATGAGCCCAACAACCCACAGAAATCACCGTCTCAGGTAGGTTGTGGTAGGCAGCGTAGCCGTCTGAGTGGAGGTAGCCCTCAAACCCGGCCAAGAACTCCAGAGGACGTGCGTCTCTGCGATCCGGCTGGTACTCGTAGAGCACAATAGGCTGCTCGGTATCCCCGCCCGCGCGGTACTGCCACATATAGCTCTTGGCCTGCGCTTTCTTGCCGGGCTCGCGGAGTACCTGCAATGTGGTTTCGTCGGCATGAAGAACCTTCTCTTGCACCAAGTCTTGGTGCAGAGCATCGTATACAGGAGCGAGCCAGTCTTTGGCGCAACGCAAAACCCAGTTGAACATGCTCTGACGAGACAGCATCACCCCTTGGCGGTTCAACTCTTGTTCTTGGCGGCACTAGGGTGGGAGATGCAAACCAAGCTTAGGAAAACAGATCCTACTTCCCGAAGTTCTTGCTGTTTCTTGCTATTGCAAGGTCTACAAAGTTGATTTTACCATCGCCGTTTAGGTCGAGGTTTTTCGTTTCCTCCGTTGTGGTCGTGTTGTAAACCTCATCTGCTGCAATCCTTCTTAAATCCTCTGCGTCTACGGAGTAGTCGCCATCAATATCTCCTAACGCTGTTTCCTCTGTAAGAATAGGATAGCTGTTTGGCACGGTGCGCATCCATCTGTATGCAAGTTCTGCACCCTCTGCAAGACTGCCGTTGTACGACGCTACACCTGCAGTCAATGCAGCGATAAGGCTCGTTGTTGGGATGTCGCTATTCGGCGTAATTCCACTATCTATCGTAATAATCGAAGTCGCCGACTCGAAGGAGCCAAGATTGTTTAAGGATAAATTGCTATAGATATCGTATGCACCCACCGCTACACTAATGCCATTACCTGTCAGATAGTAACAGTTTTCGACAGCGCTACGAAGATATCCCACCACACCGCCGACCTGAGACTCCTGACCGTTAGCTGTTATCAAGCCGCTATTATAGCTGTTTACGGCAGTAGCGGCATTCTGACCTATCACGCCGCCGACTATAGACCCCTTACCGTTAGCTGTTATCGTGCCGCTATTATAGCTGTTTGCAAATGATAAACTGTTATTGTACCCTGCCACGCCACCTACTCGGGAATTATCACCATTAGCGGTAATTTCACCGCTGTTATAGGTGTTTATATTGTAGATGTTACCGCTACTATACCCTATCACACCGCCAACGTAATATGATTCGCCCTCAACCAAGATTGTTCCGGTATTGTGGCTCTTTGTAATGCTAGAGGAGGAGGCAGAGGCTTGACCGTCTCCCGCCACGCCGCCTACCCTGACGTATGTACCATCAGCCGTGATCTTGGCACTGTTGTAGCTATTTGTTATATCTCCATCGTAAAGTTTTCCTACCACACCACCGACTTTTTGGCTATCGCCACTTGACGTAATTGCACCATCGTTATAGCTATCTTTGACAGTGGAACCATTATACAGTTCCCCGACCACACCGCCAACGTTTGAACCCTTACCATCAACGGCTATCACTGCATTATTATAGGCATCTGTAACTGTACCACCTTCATAGGCATACCCTACCACGCCGCCAACGCTTGACCATTCACCGTTATAGGTAATCATGCCGCTGTTGTTGCAAGCTTCGATACTGTCACCGACGTCGCTTCCAACTACACCACCTATATTGCAATATCCACCTGTCGAAAGTATATCACCGCTGTTGCTACTATTAGTTATATTAGCTTCATTATATGCTGCAATGCCTCCAACAGAGACATATTCACCCTCAGTCGTGATACTTCCTTGGTTGTTGCTATCTGTAATTGTGCCATAGTTAGCTCCTACTAAACCGCCTACGCGAGCACCTGTGCCGACAGCCGAGATTGCACCGCTATTGCTACTACTCGAGATAGTGCCTTTGTTTATCCCCGCAATTCCGGCACTATACGAGACGCCTTCAGTGATCGTTAATGTTACCGTTACGTTGCTGCTACTATTTGTAATATTTCCGTTATTATACGCCACTATTCCCGCTGCATATTCTTGACCCGTTACACTGCCTTCTATACTTACATTTTGGATTATTGCCTGAGAATCTGTATATCCAAACAATGCTTGATATTTGACATTAGGATCATTCATGTACAGGCCTGTGATTTTATAGTCTGCACCGTCAAATGTGCCCCAGAATTGATTGCTTAAATCGCCTATCGGGCTCCACATATGCTCTGACAGGTCGATGTCTTTAGTCAGAGTATATGTACCCCTTTCGTCGGGATTATTTATCAGCCACGCAAGTTCAGCTCCAGAGGTAATCTGACCGTCTATCGGCGCTACTGTTGAAGCATGGTCACTCCAATATGTAGCGTAGACAGGATAGCCGTTGTTTTGGTCTTTTTTAGGCATCCATTCTCTTGCCTGTGTTGCTGATGGATTTGCTGCGTTGTACGCCGTTGCCCCTGCGTTTAGGGCAGTTGTGAGGTCGGTTTTTGGGATAGAATCAGTGGCTGTTACACGGAAATCTATCGTAACCCCAGAGCTTGCCGAGTCAAAGGAGCCGACATTGGTAATCGTGTCGCCCATATTGATAAACACGCCTGAGGTTGCGCCTTTTTCTGTAAGATAGTAGCTGTTTTCGACGGTGCCGGTATTGTGAAAGCCCACCACACCGCCGACATATTTTGTATCTTTGAGCGTGCCGGTGTTATAGCAGTTTGTGACTGCGTCGGTGTTATACCCGACCACGCCGCCGAGATAGACATTGCCTGTGAGTGTGCCGGTGTTATAGCTGTTTGTGACTGTGCCGGAATTTTTTCCCACCACGCCACCGACATTATCGTTGCCTGTGAGTGTGCCGGTGTTATAGCTGTTTGTGACTGTGCCGGAACTTTGTCCCACCACGCCGCCGACCTGTTTGTTGCCTGTGAGTGTGCCGGTGCTATAGCTGTTTGAGATGGTACCGATACTAGCCCCCGCCACGCCACCGACATAGTCATACCCTGTGACGCTACCATCCACACCAATATTTTTCACCGTTCCACTACCGCCAACATAGCCAAACAGCCCTTGGAATTCTTTGGTAGGTGCGTATATGTGCAGTCCTGTGATCATGTGGCCTGCACCGTCAAAAGTACCGCCAAATAAATTTCCCCATGTGCCAATCGGTGTCCACATATGCTCCGAGAGGTCGATGTCTTTGGTCAGAGTATATGTGCCACTTTTGGTGGGGTTATTTATAAGCCACGCAAGTTCAGCTGCAGATGCTATTTGCCCTCCTGTCGGTGCTACCGTCGAAGCATTGTCTACCCAATATGTAGCGTAGACAGGGTAGCCGTTGTTTTGGCCTTTTTTGGGTATCCATTCTTTTGCCTGTGTTGCATCCGGATTGGCTGTGTTGTACGCCACCGCCCCTGCGTTTAGAGCGGCCAAGAGGTCGGTTTTGGGGATAGTGGCATCCGGGGTGCCTTCTATTGTGATGTCCGAGGTGGGTGAGCTAAACGAGCCGACGTTAGAAGTCACACATCCGCCCGCCATTGTCAAAGCTTTACTACTTCCTTGGCCTATGAGATAGTAGCAATTTTTCACTGTGCTACTACTAGTACCATACCCCACCACGCCTGCGAAAATGCTACTGCCTTTTACACTTCCGATTGCGTAGCAATTTTGAACTAAGCTATCGCCATATCCTACTATACCGCCGGTGTAATCCGCCCCTACGACCGCGACGTTACTTACACAGTTTGAGACCTCGCCATTGTAGGCATCCCCTACCACACCGCCGACTCTGTTTTTTCCCGTGACACTACCACTAATGCTACAATTTATTATAGTGCCTCCGCTTTGCGCTGCCAGAACACCCACATAGCCTGCTCCGGTAACATTGCCGTCCACGCTGACATTCTTTATCGTGCCACCCTCGCTAATTTGCCGGAACAAACCTTGATAGTTTTCCGCAGGTGCATAGATATAGAGACCTGTAATCTCATGTTCACCGCCATCAAATGTGCCTGTAAATCCTGTCAAGCCCAAAACTATTGGTTCCCACATATGTCCCGACAGGTCGATGTTGTCTGTCAGGGTGTATGTACCGCCTGCAGTGGCATTATTGATAAGCCATGCAAGTTCTGCGCCAGAGGTAATTTGACCTCCTGTCGGCGCTTGTGCATGGTCTACCCAATAGGTTGCATAAACCGGGTAGCCGTTGTTTTGACCTTCTTTAGATATCCAAAATTTCGACTGTGTTGCACTCGAATTTGCTGTGTTGTATGCCGCCGCCCCTGCGTTTAGGGCGGTGAGTAGGTCAGTTGTCGGGATATTTGTATTGGCCGTGCCCTCTATCGTAATCTCCGACATGGAGTCAAACGAGCCAACGTTTGTGATTGTGCCGTAGCTGGTTCCTACTGCCTCACTCACAC